>JAUWOX010000136.1 GCA_030611905.1 bacterium | reverse complement strand
CTAACAAGCGGCTCGACCAGACCGCCGGATAAAGCCCCGGCGGCAGGTCAGCCGTCACGTTAGATTTGAAAGATTATTAAAGGCATTTATAAAAAACATTAAAAAAGGGGAAAATCATGGCGTATAGAAATTTAACACAAGAACAATTTTCTTGTGTTAAAGATGCTGCGGGAAAAATTTGTCGGACCAATGGATTAAAAACTATTGGCGATTTCAAGCGAATCGGGAATGAAGTAATAGATGCATTAGAAGATGGGTCATTAACCTATGCTGATTTACTGCAATCAGAAATACCATTTAAAATATAACAATGCGCTGGACCTGAGCTTCGCATAAAGACGCTCTGTCGTTGGATTGATTAAAAAGATTATGAAGGCATTAAAAGAAAATGACAAAAGAAGAAAAAAATGCAATTAAAACCCTGAAGCGCTTAGCAAAACGCTGGCCTAAATCATTATGGCTTTTTGCAGTATCGGGTGGTTTGTGTGTTATGCAAAAAAGTGAAAAAGGAGAACACGTGTTTTTCGAAGGTAAAGAAGCTCTTGACCCTGGATATATTGTTGATACTATCAAGATTGATAGTAGTGGAGGAGATTGGTGAAAGTTGAATTTTTTTGGACAGCTCATGGGTGTGAAAAAGAATCAGAGATCGAAGAAGTTGATGACAATTTGACGGATGAGGAATTAACGGAAATAGCAAAAGATTATTTTTTCAATGATATAGGACCGGAATGGTGGTTTAAGAAATTACAATAATCCAACAATCCAATCCAATCCACCTGGCCCTCGACAAAAAGCTGTCTCGGTCAGGTGATCGATGTAGTTAGATTTAAAAAGGAAAGGTATTTAAAACAAAAGGGATTAAAAATGATACAAAGTGAGGCAATTAAATTATTAGATATCGCACCAACAGGCAATATTCCGTCGAAAGTGAATCCTAGCTTAACTCAAGCACAAAGTGTTGAAATTGTTAAGGCAGCTATCCTTGACCATAATCCAGATGATTGTCTAAATGATTTATTTGAGAAAAGAGTGTGGCAGGTAGTAAAAAACCAAAAAAGACCAAGATATTAAAATATAACAATAGCATTCATTTGACTGGCCATAAAAGCCGGCCAGCAACTGATGCAGGCAGTTATGTGCACTTAAGATAATGATATATGAATAATCGGACAAGTTCTTAAAATGGTAGTTATGATTAACAGATTTGGAAAATTATCATGTATTTATCGAATTTGAAACTTTGGGATTTTAGAAAATTTGGTTCAACATCTGATTTTAATATTAAAAAACCTAATTTGGATTTGAATTTCAATAAAGGTCTAAACGTCCTTATTGGCGAAAATGATACTGGTAAGTCTGCAATTATTGACGCAATAAAGCTTGTACTAAGAACACACAGTTACGAATGGTTACGAGTAACAGATGAAGATTTTTTCCAAGAAGCAGAAAGACTTAGAATAGAAATTCAGTTTAATGACTTAGCAGACGATGAAGCAAAAAATTTTACAGAATGGCTCGGTTGGACTGGCGAAGGAGAAGACGCTAAACCTTTCTTACGTTTAATTTATGATATTACTAGCCAAGATGGCAAAATATTACCCTCAGATGTTCATGCTGGTGTTGACGATGAGGGCTATCAGCTAACCGCCGAAGCAAGGGAATACTTAAAAGTAACCTATCTAAAACCTTTAAGAGATGCAAAAGCAGAATTTGTACCTAAAAAGAATTCTAGACTTTCACAGATATTACAAGGGCATGAGGCATTTAAAGGAAACGAAGAATCTCATTATCTTGTAAACTTATTTAATCATTTTAATTTATCAATTGAAAAATATTTTGAAGGCAAAAAGCCAAAAGGTGATGGAAGTGAAAGTTTTGAAGATATTGATGAGGATAAGAAGGGAAAAGAACTTAAGGATAAAATAGATAAATTTATTCACGAGCTTTATGATAAAGCAAAGAATTCAAAATTCACTGTATCGAAAGGAAAACTAAAAAATATTCTTGAGAAACTGGAATTATCAATTGAAAACGAAATTAATCCTGGCCTTGGCACATTAAATCGTCTTTTTATGGCCTCAGAGTTACTTCATTTAGGGAAACCGGACTGGAACGGTGTCCGATTGGGTCTGATAGAAGAATTGGAGGCACATCTTCACCCACAAGCTCAGATGCAAATAGTTGAAACTCTGCAGGAAGAAACGAACATACAACTTATTTTAACAACGCACAGCCCGAATCTTGCCTCAAAAGTAAAACTTGGGAATCTTATTATTTGTAATAACAATTATGCTTTTCCTATGGGAAAGAAATACACAACATTGGACAGTACCGATTATTCTTTCTTGGAAAGATTTTTAGATACAACAAAGGCAAATCTGTTTTTTGCAAAAGGTGTAATAATGGTTGAAGGTTGGGCAGAAGAAATACTTCTCCCTGCTTTTGCAAAAAAAATAGGTTTAAACTTAACAGAAAAAGGTGTTTCTATTGTTAATGTTGCCAGTACTGCTTTTTTAAGATATTCGAATATTTTTCAAAGACAAGAAATCCCGAAGATGAATGTGCCTGTTGCAATAATAACTGACTTGGATGTAAAACCAGAAGATGAATCTACGATCACTATAGAAGGGAAATCTAAAAAAGAATTGGAAATTGAGAACAAAAAATCAAAATATGACGGTCAAGTCGTAAAAACCTTTGTCTCTCCACAATGGACATTGGAATATTGCCTATCAAAATCATCAAGTCTAAATAGTAAATTTCAAGAGATAGTAAAAGATATTCATAGTAGAACCGATTGGACTGATTTTGAGAAAAGTCTGACTGAAAAGCTCGATAAAAAACGTTTAAAAAAAACCGAAATTGCTTATCAATTAGCCCATTCTCTTGAAGAGGACAGCGATAAAGAAAATCCAGAAATTATAGTTAGCAAAAAAGACATAGCGATTAAATATCTCATTGAGGCAATTGAATATGCATGTGGAAATTAATATCACAAATAAAGATATTGTTTATGCAGAAAATGTGCTTCTGTCAGTAAATCAGCATTTCGATGATGAACGAAAAGACTTTATTAAGAATATTGATACAATTGATTTACAAGCCGTGCCGGGCAGTGGTAAAACAACCGCATTATTGGCAAAATTATTAATTCTCGAAAAGAATCTTCCTTTCGGCAACGGCTCTGGTATTTTGGTTATTTCTCACACCAATACTGCTATTGATGAAATTAAGAATAAAATTGAAAAATTTTGCCCAAAGTTGTTTTCATATCCAAACTTTGTTGGAACTATTCAAAGCTTCGTTGATGAATTTTTAGCATTACCATATTATACGAATCTTTTCAAGTGTAAACCATACAG
>JAUWOX010000017.1 GCA_030611905.1 bacterium | reverse complement strand
ATCAGTGGCGTCAAGGTGAAAAATGGAAAGAGGTGCATGAGGCGGTGGCGTTGTCTTCAATAATTAGAGAAAAATACAAAAAAGTACCGGTTATGAGAAAGAAAAAGGCAAAGGGAATAATGGGTTTATTTGGAAAAAAAGTTGATGTAGTAGATCGTTATTCGTATGAAGTGATTGGACAAGCAGAAAGGAAATTCAATGAAGAAGTTGAAAGTGATTTAGAAGAGCTAGCTTATAGTTTGCGATATAATTTTTATGCTCCTTCATTGGAAACTTTAGATACTTTTTATAAAACTGGTTTGCGACCGCGTCAAGTAGATATAAGATTTGGGATATGTTTACCAAAAAGTTTGGCTGAAAAAACTTATAGAATTATCAAAGAGTCTCCGGATTTTGTAAGAAAAATAATTTTAAGCATGTTGGCAGATGAAAGTAACCAAAAAAGCACGAGCGGTCTGTGGGATGATAAGGCCTGGAAAGCTTGGCTAGAAAATAAGGGTAGGACAAAGATGTATGTTAATCCTGAAGAGGGGGTTGATAATGAATATAATCCAGAGCATGTTGTTGATATTGATTGATTAACGGCTACTATCGTCGATAATAGCCGTTTAATTGATGAAATTTTGTCTTTAAAAGGGCTAAAAATTCATTTTGGCTTAAATAAGGGATAATTTTACAAACGATGAAAAAAAGATTTATTATTGGGATTGATCTTCATGGGACATTGCTTGATGAGCAGTGGGAGGTAAAAGATGATGTTAAAGAAAATTTGATAAAAGGCATGGAAGCGATTAAAGATTTCTGTGGAATTTATATTTGCACTGGGAATGATTTAACTTTTATTGAAAAATATGTACCTGAAGATATTAGAAAATATTTTGATGGCTATGTTTTAGAAACAGGTTGTGTGGTAAGTGATGGAAAAAAGGAGGAAATAATTATTCCGAAGTCGCAGATAAAAGTTATCAAAGATCTAGAAAAAAAATTGAGAGAGTTGGCTCCTAAAGAAGTGAAGTATTTTGCGCGGCGAATTATTACGATTAGTTTATTTACAAAAGATGAAAAAGGAGGACTTGATCCAATAAAAATTTATCCAATTATTTTAGATCTGGTTAAGCAGTTTGGCTATGAAAAAAAAGTTTTGGTGACTCATTCTAATGTAGCAGTTGATATTATTCCAAAGGGATTCAATAAATTTTCTGGAATTAAATATATTGCTGGCAAGTTAGGAACAATTGGAATTGCTGATTCGTTGAATGATTCACATATGATGATGGATTCTAATCATTCTTTTTTGCCAGCGAATGCTTCTTTGAAATTAATTGATTTATTAAAGAAAAAGGGGCGGTCTGATTTTTATCAAAGTAAATTTAAAAATACTCAAGGGGTAATAGATTCTTTGCAGTTTATTAATAAAAATTTACGGTGAGACTGTTCCATTGTTCTATCGTTTTTAATAATTAAAATAAAAATTTATGAAAACAAAAGGGGTATTATTAATCGTGTTTTTGGTAGTGGGATGTTGCTTGATGATGAACGGAGTTTCGGCTAAAGTATTGAAGACGAGTTCGTCTGTGATTTATCCAGCTGATTTAAAGATGGATAAAAAGGACAGGCCACATATTTTATTTTTTGATAGTAAGTTAACAGAATTATTCTATGCGGTTAAAAAGAAGAAATGGAATGTAGAAAAAATCGCTGAACCAACTAGCCCTATGATTGGGCTATCGTGTTATTCTTTGGCTTTGAATGAAAAAAACGAGCCTTATGTTTTATATAATGTTGCAGGGGAAGCTAATATAAATGCGAAGCTATATTTGAAAAGGAAGACTGGCAAGGAATGGAAGGAAGAGTTAGTTAAAGATGATTATGGTACTAATTCTTGTGATATTGAAATAAATGATAATGGAAAAATATTTGTTATTGCTAATAGGGCGTCAAATAATAGTTTGAGATATTTGCGATTGACAAAAAAGGGCAAGATTAAGAGTAATAAAAGACTGGTTAAGCCTCAGACTCTTTTTTTTGAGGCATCGATGGCGCTTTATGATAATAAACCGAGAGTAGTTTATAATAAGATTAATAGTAAAAATTTTGCTTCTTCTTTGAGATATGCTTATAGAAAGAATGGTAAATGGAGAAGAAAAGAAGTAACAGATAACAAAGCTTATTATCCTAGTTTGTTTTTTGCTAGTGATGGTGTTCCATATGTTACTTATAATGCTAATCATAAAGTAAAGATTGCTTGGGCCGATGACTCTAGAGGGGAGGACTGGATGGAAAAGGCTTTGATAGTTGATTATCATGGTAAAAATTATTATGGGTATTTTGATGATGATGATGTTTTTCATTCGACTTTTGCGGCAGTGCGTGATTCTGATGATACTCGTTTAGGTTTTCGTGAATATTGGAAAAAATCAGGACAGTGGCAGAAAAAATTACGGAATTCTGGTAAAACTTATTCTACTTTGACTAGTATTATACCAGCAATAAATAGTTTGGATAATGTATATATTGTAGCAACGCAAAAGAGCGGCAAAGAATACAAAATTGTTTATGATCGGTTGAAATAGATTTTATTACTTACAGTCTTATCGTTTAGTTATTATATTATTAAGCTGTTTTAGTGTTATGAAAATTTATTATCAGGACAAATTACTGTTTCCCGAGATTTTGGCTCCTAGAGAAAAAGAAGTTCATAAGAAATCCGTTGGACGAGTGATGATTATAGCTGGGTCAAGAGGAATGACTGGAGCAGCTATCTTAGCCTGTCAGGCGGCGATGCGGGCCGGGGCTGGAGTGGTTTTGTTGGCTTACCCTAAAGGTCTGGGAGAGATTTATAGTCGGCTTGTACCAGAGGCCTTGACTTTGCCATGCGATGAAACCGAAGATCAAACTTTGGCCTTGTCGGCTTATGATGATATTTTTGAAAAGACAAAAGAATTTGATGTGGCGTTGATTGGGCCGGGTTTATCACAGCATGAAGATACAAGGCATTTGATTTGTAAGTTGTACAAGTATTTGAAAGAGGAGAATAAACGAGTTGTTTTGGATGCTGATGGCTTGAATGCTTTTTCAGGACATACAGAATCATTAGTTAAGCAGGGTGATGGCAAAACAATTTTGTTACCTCACCCAGGTGAAATGGCCAGATTGTGTGGATTGGATAGTATCGATTATGTAAAAAGGAATAGAAAGCAGTTAGTTAAGAAAAAAGCCAAAAAGTGGAAAAGCATAATTGTTTTCAAGGGTTATAAAACTATTATTTCTAATGGTAGGGAAGTTTTAATTAATGAAACGGGAGGGCCGGCTTTGGCAACGGCAGGGACTGGCGATGTTTTAGCTGGAGTGGTTGGCGCGTTTTGGGCAGCTAATTTAAAAGAACATTTTGAAGCAGTAGCTACGGCGGTTTATATTCATGGGCTGGCTGGAGATCTGGCAGCAAATAAATTGGGAGAGCGAAGTGTGATGGCGAGTGATGTGATTGAATATCTACCTTTAGCGATGAAGCAAGCGGTTGCTTTTAATAACTAAAAACGATGGTTGCTGAGAAAAAACAAATTAAATTTAGCAAAACTTTTTTTATTACAGAATCTTTGCTTTTTTTAGTGGCGCAGTTTTTAGGTTTGTGGGTAGGTTGGCGATTGTTTCAGATTGCTGAAATTAGAGAAGTAATCGAACAGCAGTCATATTCGTGGTGGCAGTTTTTAATTTTCTTTTTATTTGGCACAGCTGTTGTTTTGTTATTTATAAAATTCGTTAAGAGCAAGATTGTGTTTGGCGGGTTTTTTTATATTTTAGTTTTTTTGGGTTGTTCAATGTTTTTTGATGCTTTTGGATTGGGTTTGATTGGCCTTGGTTTGGCTTTAGTTGTTGTTCTATTGCGGAGATTTTTACCGTCAGTATTGACGCATAATCTGGCAATAATTTTAACTATTTGCGGGATGGGCGCTTATTTTGGATTGTCCTTTGGACCATGGGAAATAATTATTATTTTGGTTTTATTGTCTATTTATGACTTCATTGCTGTTTTTAAAACCAAGCATATGGTGAAGATGTTTAGAAAGATGGCTGAAAAAGGAGCGGTTTTTGCAATCATTGCGCCGAATAAATGGAGGGGATTTTTGGTTGGATTAGCTAAAGTTCAACCGGGGGCAGAGTTTATTTATTTAGGAACTGGCGATTTAGTTTTTCCAATAATTTTTGCGGTGTCGGCTTTGCGAAATGGTTTGTTAAGTTCTGTCTTGATTATAATTGGCGCGTTGTTGGGAGTTTTAAGTATTAATTTTTATTTTTATTTTAAAAAGGAGAAAAAGGCGTTTCCAGCTTTGCCGCCGATAACGGTTGGTTGTGTTATCGGATATTTGGTTTCGTTATTATTTTAAATATTATTTATGAAAGATGATTTGCCAAGTTTAGATGAGATTAGGAATGTAATGCAAGACATTGCTAAAGAAAATGGTATTTTGGAACAAGTTGATGAAAATTGGGATCATTCGACTTGTGTTTGGAAGTTTGCAGATAAGATTGCTAAGTTAGCGATTAAAAATGGACACGAGGTTGATTTAAATTTTTTGAAAGTGGCTTGTTATGTTCATGATATTGGACGGATGAAGACTGGAAGCAAGTCTTTGAAGGAATTAGAGCCAGTTAGATATCATGGTTTGCGTGGTTATGAAATTGTAAAAAAACAAGGTTGGCTAGAAAAATTGGCGCGGGTTTGTGTGCGGCATATGGGCGGGGCAGGGCAAACTAAAGATGTAAATAAAGAGATTGGTTTAGGGAACAAAGATACTTTAGCAGAAACTATTGAGGAAAGAATTTTGGCTTATGCAGATTGTCGAGCGTTTTTTGATGAAAAATTAGGAAGGGCGAAAATTGAGCCTTTTGAAAAGGCATATAATAAATTCAAAATTTATCCTGGGGCGGGGGGGTTATTGAAGAAAAATCAGGAATTTATAAAAAAGATAACTGCTAATAAAATTAGCTAAAAGGATAATGAAAAAATTTTTAAGGGTTTTTAAATGGGTTTTGATAATTCTTGTTTTTGTTTTGATTTGGTTTGGTTGGGATTATTATACTCGTCCTATTCCCTTGGAAACGGTTTCGCAGCCGATTGAGATTAACGAGGAGCCGCATCAGGATTCTAATATTAGCATTGATTCCATTTCGTTTGACTCTTCGAGGGGTGAAGTAGTTTTAACTCCGGTTGCCTATTATGATATTTCAGCTCAAGTGGTTGGTCGGAAAAATTATTATACAGGCTTTGATGCCAAGTTTGAGCCAACGGATTTAGCATTGGCCTGGGGTAAATTAACTGAGCCAGAATATAATCAAGATATTACATATTCTCAAAGTGGTAGATGGTATCATTTTCGTTATGGTCCGGATGCTAAATTGCCTGAGAATTATATTGCTAGTCATTCGGTTAATACTCATATTGTTCCTGCTTCAGATAATATTAAGAAAGCGGTGAGAAGAATCAAAAAAGGTGACCAGGTTAATATAAAAGGATATTTGGTAAATATTGAGGCTAAGGATTTTAAGCAGAGAACATCTATGACGAGAACTGATATTGGATCGGGTGCATGTGAAATTTTATATGCTGAAAGGATACAGATTGGGAATCGAGTGTATGAATGATGTTGTGAGAATTGTTATATTGGTGTTAGAGAAGAAGGGGAATGTGGCTGGGCGTGAGATCAAGCTAGAAAATGTCTTGACAGGTTTTTTAGATGGTTTAAAATAGGAAGTGAAACTAAAATTATGAAATTTAATTGCCGACAAAATCATATGTATAACTGGCACGAAGCATTTTCGAGTTGGCTTTTGTATTGATAAGACTATTTTGTCTATATCTAGCCGGCTCGAAGCCGGTTTTTTGTTTGTTGTGAATACGAATATTGCGAATGCCTACGGTCGCGAGTATGCGCGAATAGGTTTATCTAAGTTAAAATAATGAAATTTATTAGTCGACAATTTATGAATTGTTATTGGCATATGTACCTCGGTATTTCGAGTTGGCTTTTGTATTGATAAGGATTATTTTGTCTATATCTTAGCCGGCTTGAAGCCGGTTTTTTTATGTCGCGAATAGCGCGAATGTCTTTCGGTCGCGAATGCGTACGAATAGATAATCGTGAATATTTGTGAGTGAATTAGTCGCACCCTACAACAAAAAGGAGGGAGACATGCAGTCACTAGAAGTAGAAAAAAGAGATTGTCAGGCATTGGGTACGGAAATGGAGATGGAATATAGAAAGCGTGGTTTGTATTGGGGAAAGATTGGTTTTACGCCTCAGAGATATACATCTTTGATTAGTTTGGAAACCTATGTATTGACTTGCGAGGAAATTGAAACTTTGAAAAAGCTAGAAAAGGCTTTGCCAAGATTCTTGAATGGGTGCATTGAATTGACTAGAAGGTCGATGAGAGGTGAGTTTTCGTGGTTATGGGAGCAGTTGATTAGAGGACGAGACTCTTTGCAGGTTGAGCTTTGGAGGCGAGAGCTTCTTAGAGAAGCAGTAACGCCAATTAAGAGAGTGAGAATTGATGTAATTAGGACGGAGAAAGGATTAAGGATTAATGAATTAACTCTTGGAGCAACTGGTTCTGGTTTTGCTGGGGTTATTCAGGAAGCAGTAAAGGCCGTATTAGGTGAGCGGAATTTGTTTTCTTCTATTGCGGAAGAGTATGTACAAGTAGTTCGAGAATTGTTGCCAAATAGTAGAGGGGTTGTTGGGATTTTGTTAACGCCATGGAGATCTTTGTATGGGCCAGAGCAGTTGGCTTTGACGAAAATGTTCAATGAGTATGGAAAGAAGTTTGGCATTGAGTTTGTCTTTGGATTTACTGATCAGGCAAAAATTAGAAAAGATGGAGTTTATTTGCAAGACAAGAAGCTAGATTTGGTGGAAAGAGTTTTTAAGGAGTATACGGCGGTGCAGAGGTTTGGTCGAGGTGGGAGAGGGCGAAGTAATGATGTGGCAGAGGTAAATGAAAGAGCTATTATTGAGGCTTATCTGGATGGGAAAGTTTTGATGCATCCTAACTTGTTTACTTTTTTGGATTACAAAGAATTGATGGCTTGGCTTTTTGATGACAGATTAGATCAGGAATGGACGAGATTGATGGGTAGAGATGTTTTTGAGGATTTGAAAGATATTTTTGCTTATACTGTTGTTTTTTCAGGTGGTCGGAATTTTGAATGGAGAGGAAGGCAGTATTTTCAGTCTTCTTTGGAGGCGCTTGGGTCATTGGAACCGTGTGAACATGTATTTGAATTTGAGGGCAATGAGTTAATTGAATGGAAACAGAATGGAGTGAAGATGTCAGAGCTTGGAATAGCATTAAAACTCTTGGGTTCGTTAAAAGAATTGTTTTGTTTGGTAGAGGAAGGTCGAGAAGTGATTGTTCCAAATGAGTTTTGTTCCCAAATTGTTTTGATGAGAAAAAGAGATTGTGTTGTTACTGTCGTGAGTACAAAGAAAGGGTGGATTTTGAGAATCAAAGAAGTTGTTAATGTTTTGGATGGGGATTTTGTTTTGAAGCTATCGGGTGGTGACAATGAAGCAGCTGGTGGTCATGCTGTAGCTATTAGTAAGGGAATGCAAGCAAATCAGTGGCGAAAACAAGTGGGAAGATTTGCAGAAATAGCTAGGCGGAGAACTGTTGTTTTGCAAGAGTTTTGTGAGCCAGTAACTGATTCTATGATGATTTGTAATCCAGGGGGGAAGTTTTCCAGAAAAAGTTTGGTAAGAACTCGTATCTGTGTTTGGTTTTGGCTGGATAAGGAATTGCGAAATTCTAGATTTGGCGGGAATACGGTAACTGCTATGTTGGTGACAGATAAAGAGGGGTATAAAGTTCATGGCCGATCTAGTTCGGCTATGACGGCTTGTTCTTTTACGTGAATTGGTAATGGGATTGGTTTAACGATCAATCCCTTCTTTTTAAAATTAAAAAATTTAGTATAATTAATCTAATATAATAATATGACAAAACAAGAAAAAGAAGTTCTAAAAATATTTTTGGAACTTGTAAAAATTGATAGTGAGTCAGGCAATGAGAAAAAAGTTGCTGATTTTATAATTGATTTTTTGAAAGAAATAAACATAAAAGCAAAAAGAGATTCTTATGGAAACGTGATTGCTAAAATAAGGGGCAGGGGAGAGTCTTTAATTTTAATTGCTCATATGGATATAGTTGCGCCTGGCAAGGGGATAAAACCGAAAGTTGTGAAAGGCGTTGTTAAGTCAGATGGTCGAACAGTTTTAGGCGCTGATGATAAGGCGGGGATAGCTAGTATTCTTTTCGCTATTAAAAATTTTAATAATTCTAGGTCAGTTGAATTGGTGTTTACTGTTGAAGAGGAAATTGGTTGCAAAGGAGCAGAGAATCTTGATTATAGAATGACAGAATCCAAACAGGCCGTGGTGATTGATAGTACGGCACCAGTTGGGTATATAACAGTTACTTCGCCTTTTATTTTTTCTTTTAGTGGAGAAATTTTAGGAAAAGGTGGCCATGCTAGGACGCCGGAAGAGGGGGTAAATGCAATAAATATTTTTGCTGAATTTTTGAATAAGTTTAAACCGGGTCGTATTAATGAAAATGCAGTATCAAATATTGGAGCGGTTGTTGGTGGAAATTCTAGTAATGTTATTTGTGATAATGTTAAATTTAAAGGAGAGATTAGAGCGTTTGACAAGAAAGTCTTGGAGAGGGAAAGAAAGAGGTTAAAGTTTATTTTGAGCAAGGCGACAAGAAAGAATCAAGCCAGGTTTAAATTGAAAACAGAGAGATTGGTGAGAGGGTATAATTATAAAAAAAGTGATAATTTGATCAGATTTGTGGCAGGTGGGATTAAGAAAGCTGGTTTTGAAGTAAATTATCAAAAAAGAATGGGTGGAACAGATGCCAATGTTTTTTGTGAAAAAGGGATTAGGGCTTTGTCTATTGGGCATGGGAGGAGAAATGTTCATAGCATTAGAGAGAGTATTGCGGTGAGTGATTTATTGGGGACGGCGAAGGTGATTGGAAAATTGTGCAGAGGAGTAGATTTGGTATGAGTATTTGATAATTGACATTTTTTTGATTTATTGATAGGATGTTTTTATGATTGATCTTTGTCCCATGCGGTTAGACATGGGCTTCAAAAAGAGGAGGCAGAGATGAAGCACCTAAGGACTTTGTTGGAGTGGACACCTGAACAAATTTTGGGCATATTGGATTTGGCAGCAAGGATGAAGAAGGTGCCAGGTAATTTTAAGAATGCTTTGCTTGGAAAGACTCTTTTGATGGTTTTTGAAAAGGCTTCTACTAGGACGAGGCTTTCTTTTGAAGTTGGAATGACGCAGTTGGGCGGGCATGCTATTTTTCTTGGTCGTGGTCAGAGTCACCTGGCCAAGGCTGATTTGGCTGATGAAGCGAAATGTATGGAGCGTTATGTTGACTTGATCATGGCAAGGGTCTATGATCATTCGACTATTCAGACATTTAGTGCTTCTGTTAACATTCCTGTGATCAATGCTCTTTGTGATCGTTTTCATCCTTGTCAGATTTTGGCTGATCTTCTTACTATCCAAGAAAAACTTGGTGAATTGAGTGGTCGGAAGTTGGCTTATCTGGGGGATGGCAACAATGTGTGTAATTCTTTGATAGTTGGTTGTTTGAAAATGGGTATGCGTGTTTCGGTGGCCGTACCTGATCATAGAGATTATCGTCCTGATTCTGAAGTTTTGGTTTTTGCCAGAGATTTTGGAGATCGTTTTGAGTTGATTTATGATGCTGACAGAGCAGTTCAAGATGCTGATGTGGTTTACACAGATACGTGGGTATCTATGGGAGACGAGGCAGAGAAGGCTACGAGATTGCCATTTTTCTTGCCTTTCCAGGTGACGAAAGAAAGATTGGGTAGGGCAATATTTATGCATTGCTTGCCGGCATATCGAGGATTGGAAGTGACGGATGAGGTAATTGATTGTGAGCAGTCTGTTGTTTTTGACGAGGCGGAAAACAGGCTTCATGTTCAGAAAGCTGTGATGCATCGTTTACTTTTGGGATAAATCGTTAGATTTATCCTTTTTTTATTTTGCTTGATTTGTTGTATTTATTTTGATTATGTTGATATCTTTTTTGACTTGTTTTTTTATTGCGCTATACTTAATTATGATGAGAATTATAAGCACTACAAGACGTCGCAGATTAACCCAAAAGGAAATAGAAGTCCGGCATCTTTGATATATAAAAATAATTTAATCACGCAAAGGTCTCGGAATTTCCGAGATTTTTTATTGCTATATGAAAAGCCAAGGAGGAAAGGATGGCTAGGGTAATTGAGGCGGGTCATTATTATCAGGCAAAAGGGCCAACGATATGGTCAGTAGTAGGTTGGCGGGTTATGGAAGAAATGAGACAGTTTAGTGATCAGACGATGTTATTTATTGATGATTTTCATGGCGTAGATGATTTGCTTGATGAGGAACGTCGATGTTCAGTAGTAGAGTTTGATCCCGAAGTTGATCATTGTGTTTTTGAAGCATCGATGGTAGCAGAAGCAGTAGTAATATTTCAGATGTTGATGGGTCTTTCTAAAAAGCAAGGGAGGCCTCGTTTCAAGAGGAGAGACTCAACATGGAATTTGAATGGAAGTATTAGATTGAAGCATGGTGATGGAAGATTTACGTGTGTAATGCTGGATGCAGGATTGTGTTTGTATAAAGGTGGTTTAGGGTTTACTGAAGGAGTAAATGTGGTCCCTGTTTATTGCGAGAGTGAGCAAAGGAATCTATTGAGAATACTTAGAAAAGTTAATATAGATTTTTCTTTGCGAGTTGTTCTTTTTGATTTGGATGGAGAGTCTTGGGATTTAGAGACGTAATACTAGATTTTTCCATCCTTTTTATTTAATTACTTATTTTTAATATTGAAGGAATTTGGAGTTTAATGTTTGGGCATAAAGGAATTGTTCTAACCTTAATTGATAGGAAAAAATAAAAAAATCCTTCGGATTGAAGGATTTGAAAGAGCGGTTTACATTTTTTCAGGGGCTTCTATGTCAAGGAGACAGAGGCCTTTTTTGATTACCAGACCAGTGCAGTGAGATAGAGCTAGTCGGGCAATTTGTAATGGCTTTGGCGTTTGGTCGTCAAGGATTTTGTGTTGGGAATAGAAGTGGTTATAGGCACGGGCTAGTTTATACAAAAATTCAGTAATCTGTGAAGGATCATATTTTGTAGCAGCCGATTGGATGATATCATGAAAGCTGGCTAACAACATTAGTAGGAGATGTTCTTCTGGTTCTTGTAGAGTTGAGAAGTCGATCTCTAGACCATCAAAGAAAGATGGGTCGTCAGTATGTTTTCTGATTAAGCTGCGGATTCGTGCGTGTGTGTATTGAACAAAGGGACCAGTTCGTCCCTGGAAGGAAATTGATTTTTCTGGGTTATATTTTATGTCGCTTAGAGCTCGGGCATCCAGAATGAAGAATTTCAGGGCGCCGAGTCCAACTTGTTGAGCAATTAGGTCTAATTCGGTTTCAGATAGGGGTCGACTTCTTTTGGCGGATAGTTGTTCAGCAGCTTCTCTCGCCATGGCGATGACACGATCCATGAGATCGTCAGCGTCAACTACTTTGCCTTCTCTGGATTTCATTTTTCCTTCTGGCAAATTGACCATGCCATAAGGGAGATGATAGAGAGTGGTTTGGGCTAGCGCTTCTAGCTGGAGCATTTTTAGGATCAGGAAGAGAACTTGGAAATGATGGATTTGTTCTGAACCAACCACGTAAATGGATTGGTTGAGTTCAAAGTCTGTTGTTTTTAGGACAGCTGTTCCAATGTCTTGAGTGGTGTAGAGCGAGGTGCCATCTGCTCGGAGAAGCAGTTTTTTTTCTTGGCTTTGCTTAGGTAGATCAACAAGAACAAATATTGATTCGTCGTCGTCTTGACAGAAGAGACCCTTGGCCAGACCATCAAGGACATGTTGGCGTCCTAGAATATAGGTCTTGCTTTCATAGTAAATACAATCAAATGCGATGCCTAGTCGTGAAAGCGTTTGATCGAATCCTGCATATGTCCAGGCGTTCATTCGAGCCCAAAGGGTTTTGGTTTCCGAGTCTTCTGCTTCCCACTTGAGTAGCATTTCTTTGATAGCCTGAGCTGGTGGATACTGGGCTAGGAAGGTCGCTTTGGCATCTTCGGGTGGAGAAGCAGGATCATGCCCTTGAGTAGCAAGATAAGTCCGGAAGGCCGAATCCTCTTTTTGACCATAGAGTGCATAATATTTACCAACAAAATGGTCACCTTTCAAGCCGGTTGTTTCAGGCGTTTCGTTATGACCCCATTGTTGCCAAGCATGCATGCTTTTGCAGATATGGGCACCACGGTCGTTGATTAGATTGGCTCTGACTACTTTATAGCCAATGGTTTCAATAATATTGGCGATAGCAGCTCCTAGCAGGGCATTACGGACATGACCTAAGTGTAGGGGCTTGTTGCTGTTTGGAGCAATTGATTCAACCATTACTTGTTGGTCAAGTCCATCTAAACTATTACCGTAAGATAGTCCTTGGTCAAGTATTTGCAAACAGACTAGTTGGGCCAGAGCGTTAGTATCTAAAAAGATATTGGCGAATGGACCCGTGGCTTGAGTTCTGGCTACTAATGGGTCCGTTCGTAGTTGGTCGCAAATGGTTTGAGCAATATCTTTTGGATCATATCCATCCGATTTGAAAGCAAAGCAAGGGAAGGAGAGGTCGCCTAGTTCCGGTCTGGATGGCTTTTTGACATCTGTGCTATGAATTGGTCCTTCGATTCCCCATTCTTCTAGAAGTATTTCTGCTATTCTTTTGGCTAGATCTTTTTGTAGGCTAATGGTTTGCATCGGAGGCCTCCTTTACTGGGTCGCGGAGGATAGGCATGGTCATACAACGAGGACCACCTCTACCGCGGGAGAGTTCTGCTCCAGGGATGGCAATAGCGATTTTTTCTCTGTTTTTTGGATTTTCATGACAACGCATGTAATATCCTGGATTTCTGATGAATTCTTCTGCTGTTAAAATTCTGTAGCCGTGTTTGTCTAATTCTTGCAAGGTAAAATGATTACAATTATAGCCAACTACTACGCCAGGCGCAAGAGTCAGCATATTAGCACCATCGGTCCATTGTTCTCGGCGTTGATTGAT
>JAUWOX010000145.1 GCA_030611905.1 bacterium | reverse complement strand
ATTCAAGACTATGCGAGCCTAAAGCTGGAAGTAAAATAGTAGCTAGCTTCCAAGTATCATAGCGCTTATTCGCCCATTTAACTCCTTTGGCTTCTAAAAAACCCAAATCAAAATCAATATTATGACCCACGACTGGCAGATCACCAACAAATTTTTTCAAATCATCACTCATTTCAGAAAGTTCAGGCGCTTTAGCCACCATCTCGTCAGTAATGCCAGTTACTGCCTTAGCAATTTTTGAGATCTCATGATTTGGCTTTAATAAAGTGCTGAATTCATCAATAATCTTATCCCCCTCAAATTTTATGGCGGCAACTTCAATAATATCTCCAGTAGCTGGATCTAGGTCGGTTGTTTCTATGTCTAAGCAAATATATTTCACAATTTCAAATTTTAAATCAATTTTAAATTTAAAATTAAGATTTCAAAATTCCTCTCTATTCTATCACAAAAAATTCATCCCTCAAAATTTTCAGGTATAAAAAAAGCCCAATATTGAGCTTTAGGATCCAGAGGGCATATCGTCTTCAGTTGGAGCAGACTTAGGCTTAGGCTGTCCTTCATTCACATCCGTGTCTGGAGTTATTCTCGTTATTCTTTCTAATGCCTTAACGGCTTTTCTGGCCTCATCGCTTTCTGAAGGTACGTGATTAAAAAGATGCAACCACTCATTATAGCTGCTGGCTGTTTCAGCCATTTTACGTAAAGTCATAGTCCTTAATCCTACATCATTATGGTCAGTTCTATGCAAATTCTTCCATATTCCAAAATGTTCTGACAATCCAGCTATGGCCTCCAAAGCCTGGGGCTTGAGGTCTGAATCATCAGGAGCCTGGAGATAGATCCGTTTCCATTGTGCAAGATCCTGTGCTGTCTCTGCCAGTTTATTCAAAACCGATAGCTTGAAACCATCATCTTTGCATCTAGCAGTACCAAGTAATTTCTTCCATTCATCAAAAGACTGGTCAGCTTCAAAAATATTCTTTTGAGCCAAACGATGAAGTGCCTGATCCCCTTCTGATTTTGATATAGTACTATCATAGATAAATAGCCAATGAACAACCTCACAGGCACATGAAGTCAATCTCCTCAACACAGCAAGTCTTTTGTTCTTGGAATTTTCACCAAAAGCGAAATGGTTAAAAAGAGTTCTTAGTTGATCAAAACCTTGCGCCAATTTATCCACTCTTGCAAGAGCTAATTCACACAAACCCCTTCCGTCATATGTAGATTGAGTTATTTCTTCCCAAGTCTCAAAAGGCAAATCACAATCGCGTAATGGCTGTAAGTGGTCTTGTTCTGCTTGAGTTTTAGTTTTGGCTTCGGCTTCGGACATGTGCCTTCCCTCCTGCTTTTACCCCCTCGGGTTATTGAAAGAGCATTAACAAAAACTAGCATCTTTATTTATTAAAGTCAATCATCAACAATTTACGCTTGAACAAGCCCGCCCGCTTCGTTCTGCTCAGCAGAGCGGGCAGGCCAAAAAAAATTTGGCTCGAATAGCCAAAAAATCATTTTCAACGCCTGCCTGCCCTGCCTATCGGCAGACAGGGCTAATTACGCCTGTCCTCCGGAGTGAGCAAAGCGAACGAAGGAGGAACGATAGTAGCCGTTAATCCCGTAAAACGGGATTAAAATTATCTTAAAATACCCTCTAAACTATTCCCATTATTCAATCCAATTATCAAATCTCCCTCAAAACCCTTTAGTCCCAGCAAATCAAGCGAGTTAAAATACAATAATCCTTCATTAGCCTTGATATCAATATCTAATTTGGCCTGATCATTGTTTAAGGATTTCAAAATGTTTCTCAAGATTTCATCTGATCCAGCCAAAACCAATTTATCTCCGCTCAAACAATAAGCCGGAGCAGAAAGATTTTTTTTACTATCTTTTAAAATCATTTTTCTTATTGAAAAATCATCAAATTTTACATTGTCATATTTAAACTTTGATTCATCTGGAATTAATTCAATACCAGTTGAACCATCAGCTAGTTCTATTTCTTTTTCTTTCGGATAAAGTCGGGCATAATACTGTTTTAATCCCTCTTCAATCTTCTGCATTTTTGATTGAACTAAATCTTCGTCTTGAACCTCAGAAATAATTCCCCAGGTTGAATTCCTTGCCGTTTTTTTTTCTTTAGGAAAAATAAGAACTTCAAAATTACCAGACAACAAGGGCAGAACATCTTCTTCCAAATTTAATTTATAGTCATCTACTAATTTCTTTTTCAAATTTTCAATAAAATAATAATATCCCAAATTATTCTCGTCATCTTGTCCTAGATCATCAAAAATGCTTTTAGCATCTTTGGCTGAATAAGCCAGCAGAGCTTGATCGGGAAGATATTTGAGATTATCTTTTATTGCCAACTTTTGTTTATGCGGCAAATCAGTAAAAAGATTAAAACTAATTTCATCTTCGTTATTCCTGGCCGACATTACTGCAAAATTATTTCCTAATTTCAACGGCAGATTTTTTTCAGGATTCAAAGAGAAGAAATTTAATAAAGAATTTGAAGAATCGCCTTCTAGTTTAGCAAATAAATAAATAAACGAATCATTTAGAATCTTGCTTCGCGCTTGTGAAAAATATTGATCATTTTTTAAACTTTTTGTTTTATCAAAATAAGTATCAATTGAATTTCTTAAAATATCTTCACTGCCGTTTATTAATAAATATTCATTGATCTCGGCAAAATAAAGGTTATTTTCTGATTTCTTAAACTTGGCCTGATTGATTTTAACATTCTTATAATCAAAATAATTCAAATTAGCTCCCTGCAAATTATTATCTTTAAAATTCTCTAAATTAGCTCCTTTAGTTAAAATTAACAGGGAATCATCAATGACTGCCAGAGCGCTCTCCTGACCCAAGACCGGATAAATGTCTTTCTTTGACAGATTTTTATCAAGAAACCTCAGAAATAACTGTTTGGCCTGGTCATTTTCTTCCAGCTTAGTTTTATCCAAATAAAGATAAAATTTTGCATCTTAGCTATCCAATTTACCGAAGAAAAATTTTTAATATAAAAA
>JAUWOX010000034.1 GCA_030611905.1 bacterium | reverse complement strand
ATCCGCCATTGATGAAAACAGCAATACTTTGAGTGGTTTTCCAAAACAAATAGACCCCCAGCTTCGCACTGCTTTTTATGGCAAAGCAAATATAAAAACATCTATCGGCGATCTCTACAACGACCAAAGAAATGAAATCGTCCTCGCTTATAATAATAATGACCAAATAACTATCAAGGCTTTCCGTAATAATGGCGACCGAGTTTTCAACATCAATCTTCCAGGCAATAAATTCAGCGAACCACTTATTGCCGATATTAATAACAACGGCAATGCTGAAATATTAATTGTTATTGACAACACCATCCATATTTTAGACAGCACCGGCCAGTCGGATAATAACTGGCAAATCCACGTCGGAGAACAAGATCTAACTAGCTACATGTATCAACCAGAAATAATTCTCAACGACATTGACAACAACGGCCGCCTTGACCTTATCTCCAATGCCAACAATCAAATTAGCGTCTGGGAACTAGGCAGTCCAACCGATAATCTCATCTGGCCAATGCCCGATCAAAATATTCAAAGAACTCGCGTCTTACCATAAAAAATCTCAACAAAAAAATCCGGCCAAAACCGGATTTTTATATTTCCAAATTCTATTTTCCTTCCCAATAAGCCTCCCCTTCTTTTTCCATTTTTTCTAATCGATCATAATAATCAGGAAATTCATTTAAATGCGCCAAAGCAATCTTGCCAGTCACCAATGGATCATCATCTGTCACATTAGTGTGCGAATCAACAACGCCGTGTTCTAATTCAACATCCATACCTCTCCTGAATTGATCAACATCGAATTTGCTCCAATCAATCCCTAATTGTTCGCCGACTCCCTTGGCCTCTTCGACCGTAAAAGATTTTTTCATAATTATTTGTTATTTTTTGATTTAATTTTACTAAAAACAAGAATATATAAAATCTCCAAAATACCTATTGCATTAACAATTAACAAAACAACAAACCATATCTTACTGCCCTTACGCACGGCAATCCAGAGTGCCCAGCCCTTCCAAATCAAAGACCAGATGATTACTAAAAAAAACAACCACGAATTTTAAATTAAAAATTCTTGCATATTAAATCATTAAACAATCTTATATATAAATTCATAACCATTTTCCAATACAATATCTTTTATCTTTTTTCTAAAATCAGAAAAATCAAATTTATAATCATACTTTTTACCAAACAATCTAGACCGTTCTTCTATAACACCCTCACGAGGACCAACTTCTGTTTTATAATTTTCAACCTTAAATCCTACACCAGTTGACATATCTTCAGAACCTGATCCAAATCCTGTCTCTTTCAACATTTCAGTAAAATAAACTTTTTTCTGTTCGTCATCTATTTTCATTCTTCCTACATACATCAGCTTCCTTCGAAAAATAAAAATCCTTCGCTCAGCAATCACCTTTTTGAAAGAAAAAAAACCTCCTTGCTCTTTAACATCCACAGATAACTCCCTAGCTACTTTTTTAATCTTCTCTTGCAAGCTCATATTTTTAAATTAATTTCTAATCCTCCGCTTTTGGAGAAACAAAACCAACCGTTTTAATCATCTTATTGAACAACTTCTCCGCCGACTTATAATCATCGGGATAATAAATCACCATCAAATGATCCTTGCCATTCCGATTAAATTTCACATAAATCATATTACCGCCACCTGGACTCGTTAAATGATATATCTCACCATCAACTCCTCCTATTGAAATACCCTTTTTCTCAACCAAATCATAGCCCTCCAAACCAAAAGCAGTCATTGCATCACTGCGAAATTCAAGAGTGGCTTGATAGTCATTATTTAAAAGAATTACATGATCATCTTCCGTACTGCCAACCTGCCAGTCGCTCGGATATCCAAAAGAATAGCCGTATCTCTCGTTCTGATATATTGTCCAATCCTCCCCGTCCATTATTACTTTTTCCCCTTCCTCTGCTTTAACATTCTCCTGCTCCGCCTCTCTCCTTTCGTTGTAAAAAGTACTTATCTCATTCCCCACCTCGTTTAAAGTCGCCTCCTCTACCTTCTTGTACCGATAATACATCAAACCACAACCCCCCGCCAGCAAAATCAATAGAACAACCAAAATACCTATAATAACCCAAAAAAACGCACTTCTATTTGACATAATTTTTACTTAATATACCCTTATCTTAGCACGTATCATCTCAAAAAACAAATACCCTTAAATAAGCCCAAAATACACTTATTTTCAAAAATGGCATTGACAAAACAAAAGCCCTATACTATAATTACACACAGTCAGAATTTTGGCTGAAACAAGACAAAAACCACCCTTTTCTCATTTCAGCCTATAATCATTTACAGCCTGGAATGAGAAAAACGCACCTTCACACCCAGGAGATACCATGAACGCCCCCCAGCACGACGAACATCCCCATCTGGACCCCGATCCCGGAAGTCTACGCTACGTCATCCTCGGCGGCATCATCGTCCTTGTCTTCACCCTCCTCGCCATCTTCGCCCCCGGCTGCACTCACACGCCAGCAGCCAGGAAGATTCCACCCTGCTCCAAGGTCACCCAGGAAAACCATTCGGAAATCGTCTGGCTATCCGTAGGAGATCAGACTGGACTAGAACCCGGACTACTCCACGAAGCCATGGTCAGAGCCGCAAAACAAATCACACGAAAGTCCCCCTTTGCGGGACCAAAGGCCGCCTTGGACATTGACACCGACACACCCAAAAGCATCTACTGCGACCCTAACATCAAGAAGTGTCGATACAGAGTTCCATGTCAGGTCTGGTTCTGCCACCGATCGCCTCTCAAGACGACCATGCCCCACGAACTCCTACCTTAGCTCCTTCCCCCCTCGTTCCTTCCCAAGCACCCATCCCGGGTGCTTTTTCGTACATAACAATATAACAATACGGCAATTTAACAATGCCTGTCCCGAACCCGCTGAACAAAAGCGAAGCGTGGTTCTGGGATAACAATTTGACAATTTAGCAATTTAACAATACAATTCCCAAGATGATAACAATCACCCGCCAAATTATCAAAGGAAAAAATCTAGCCAATAAACTCGGCTTTCCCACCGCCAATTTAAAATACTATAAAAAAGACAACCTGGAATTCGGCGTCTATATTATTAAAGCATTATTTAATAAAAAAATCTTTCACGGCCTAGCCCATGTCGGCCCCTCGCCAACTTTGAAAATCAAACAACCCAGAATAGAAATCCATCTCTTCAATTTTAACCAAGATATTTATCAGCAAAAAATCACTATCCAGTTCTTCGAAAAAATCCGCCCCATCAAAAAATTCCCCACCCAACAAAAACTAATCAACCAAATCAAACAAGACATCCAACACGCCAAAAAATTATCAGCACAAATCAGCGTTAAATCAACATTCATACTATGTTCACCGGAATAATAAAAGAATTAGGCAAAATAAAAAACATCAACTCAAACTCAATTGAGATCTTTTCTGATAAAATAATTAAACATATTAAATCCGGATCCAGTGTCTCGATCAACGGCGCTTGTTTAACCGTCACCCAAAAACAAACTAATTATTTTTCTGTCGATGTCATGCCCGAAACTCTAGCCAAAACAACCCTCCAAGATTTAAAACCAAACGATCTAGTTAATCTAGAGCCATCTCTGACTTTAAAAGACGAACTCGGCGGCCATCTTGTTCAGGGCCATATTGACTGCCCCGGCCAAATTATTAATATTAAAAAACAAGGGAACTCTCAACTCTTCACCATTCAAACCCCGCAAAAATTTTTAAAATACATTGCCTGCAAAGGATCAATCACCATAGACGGCATCAGCCTGACTATCGCCCAAGTATCAGACCAAGATTTCACCGTCGCCATTATCCCCTTCACCATACAAAACACCAGCCTCTCCCAAAAACAAATTAATTCCAAAGTAAATATCGAAGTCGATCTCATCTCCCGCTATCTAGAAAAACTAACTAAAAAACCCAAGACAAAAATAACTCTTGACTTCTTAAACAAACACAGCTATCTTTAAATATCACTTTTAAAATTTAAAAATTAAACAATATGCCAAAAATTCATCAAGCAAAACTAGATGGCCAAGGCCTTCGCACTGCCATCATTGTATCCCGCTTTAACGACTTCATTACTTCTAAATTATTGAAAGGCGCTCTAGATGCTCTATACCAACATAATGTTAACAAAGACAACATTGACATTATTTGGGTACCTGGTTCTATGGAAATTGCTCTAGCCACCAAGAGAACCGTTGAACAAGGCACTCATAACATCGTCATTTGTCTTGGCTGTATACTCAAAGGCGCTACCCAACATCATTCGCTAGTTGCCGGAGAATCTATCAAACAAATTGTTAAAACAACTCTCGATTATAATACCCCACTTGGTTTCGGTATTGTCACTTGTGATAATTTAGAACAAGCCATTGAACGCGCTGGAACAAAAATGGGCAATAGGGGATACGAAGCCGCTATGGCCGCTCTTGAAATGGCTAATCTGCAAAAACAACTAGACTACTAGATAAAATAAAAAAGCAAGATTATTAAATCTCGCTTTTTTTAATACTCAATTTTATTTTTTTCTGGGACCGTATGGTGACTGGTTAGCTGGCTTTAAACTAAGCTTCAACTCTTTGCATTTGTCATAAACAGCATCTTCTGTTCTTCCTAATTTCAAACCAATAATCCGTGTCGGGGTATTCCCCTTAATCAATTCCTTTAATTTTTTTACCTCTTCGTCCGTCCAAGCATCCCCTGCGTTACGATTATATTTTGGCATTGTTTTATTTTATTTATTAAACTCTATCTACTATTAATATAACAAAAAAATAAACTCAAAACAATCATCTCTATTTTTTCCCTGTCGGACGATGAATTTGCGGCTTATATGCTGTTCCCTTAACCTTTTTCTTTAATCTTTTTTTCTTTTCCCTGGAAGCAGTTTTTGACCTCATCACCATTCCTATTATAAATAATATAATTGCTAATACTAAAATCGCTAAACTATAATGCAAAATCTTGGCCATTATTTCAAGATAAACAAGATTCAAAAATTCAGTCAAAGAACTAACGACAGACAAAACATCAGAAGAAACAGCGCTTCCAAATGAAGAAAAGAAAAAACCAGAATTCAAAAATGAACCACCAATGCTGATAAACAAGAAAATAATTCCCGGCACAAATAAAGTAATCCCAGCTGTAATAAACCCTCTCCCCCTATGCAATCCCGGCATCACCCACATCAACAAAACCGTCAGTAAAATAATATAAAGCGCCAAAAAGACAGGGGAGTATTTCAGAAAGAAGAAAATCCCCTGCGCCTGCTTGGCCCAAGCCACACTAATTGGCAGATCAGATGATTTTATTTTGAATTCTCCAATAGATTTATTAATCCCCAAACTATCCAAATTCAAAATATCTAAACCAAGTCCTGCTGGCCGACAAGTCAATTCAAAAGACTCCCCCTCTTGCAAAGTAAAACTATTATCATCAGTACATTCAGACAAATCTTTCAAAGAATTATCCAACGATTCAGTAATATCTATATCTTCAGGAATTACAGAAATTTCAAAGACAGGTTTGTCAGTCTTGCCCTCCAGCCAATCATAAGTCCCATCAATTGCTCCTTCAACATTCTTCTGCGCATGTTCCGAAGTAACCATATTATTAATAATATCACCAAATCCCAACATATCCATTTCATCTTGCTGTGGCATAAAGTCAACAATCACGCTAAAAATATTTTCATAAATCCCTGACTGCTCCAAATGATCTTTCAAATTATCCCGCGAAGTTATTGTAGAAGACACCGCAGCTATTGGGATACTAATTACAATTGTCACAAAAATCATCAATACCAAAACAACAGATACAATCCATCTAACAACATTCCAAAATTTTGATTCTTTATTTTTCATTAATATGCATTTTTCCTGCGGAGACGCGATGAATCGCGTCCTTTCCTGCGGAGACGCGATGAATCGCGTCTCTACGAGATTTTAAATTATTTTTATCAAATTCCCAATTTTTTGGATTATCAATAATATATTGTCTAATTGATCCTAACGCCTTTTCGTCCCAAATTATCCGATCATAAAACCGCGCTTGCCATGAAAAATCATTTCTATTTGTCCATTTTTTAATTTCAAATGTTGCCCGACCTTTATACCAACGAATAATTTTCGACAACGAATATGAATTCAACATCGGATTATATTGCTTCGTAATCCCACCCGCTTTCACGCCCGCCATCGTACAGACGCGATTTATCGCGTCTCTATCGTCGAAATTTATCGCGTCTCCGTCTCCAATATTGCGATTAATAATCACAATTCCATGAAAATGATTCGGCATCACAACAAATTCATCCAATCTAACAAATGAATAATGTTCTGAAATCATCTTCCAAATATTTTCAACAATCTGCCCCGCCCTTGTTAGCCTCACCTCACCATCAACAACATTACCAAAAAAACATTCACGACTTTGCGTACAAATTGTTACAAAATACGCGCCATCAGATGAATAATCATATCCTTTCAAACGCGCGCTTTTAATCCGATATTTGCCCGCAAATTTTTCACCCTCCTTATATTTCATTATTTCATCTCTGCAATTTATTATACCGCATCTTCCGTACAGACGCGATTTATCACGTCTCTATTCTCGCGATTTATCGCGTCTCTATCGCATTCCAAAAAATATCTACCCCAAACCCCTCGCAAACTCTCTAGCCCGCTCCACATCTTTTTCATTCGGCCTACCCTTTCTAATCCCACCAATCGGCTTAAAAGGCCCCCAAGTATCCAAGCCATAAGAACCAAACTCTCCGATAATATTAAAACCTTTATTTTTTAATTTATTTCGTAAAGCTCTATTAAATCTTCTATAATTTAATCCACTAGTCGAAAAAATAAAAGCCTTTTTGCTCTTCATCTCTGGCAATTTATCAGCTAAACCTAGCAATGTCTTATGATGTTTCGTAAAGAAAATACCAGATCCAAAACCGATCAGATCATAATCAGCCAAACCATCAACATCCACTTCGCTGGGCTTTTTCAAATCCGCCTGCAAAACTTCAGCCATGGCCTTGGCAATTTTTGCTGTATTTTGATGGCAAATTGATAAACAAATAATGAGAACTTTCATAGTTAAATCTTAAATCACCGCTTCTTTAAAAATCTATGCAAGATAAACAAAACCAGAACAGACCCAATAAAAATTCCAATAATATTCAAAACCACAATCATACTAGCCACTGGCAACATCTCTCTATTCACTGCCAACCCACATCCAAATATTGAAACCGGCGGCACCAGAGCAATAGCAATAGCAATTCCCGTTATTATCCCACCCGCCCTAGGCCAATAATAACAAAACACAGCTGTCATCCCAGAAAAAAAAGCAACGATAAAATAAGCCAAAGGCTTATTTTGTAATGTTCTAATCAAGCTCGATTCAATAATTTCTTTGGGCCAAAATAAAGAAATAACAGCAGAAATAATAATAGTAATCAATATCCCACCAATTAAAAATAAAAATATCCTGAAAAAACTCTTCATATCCTTTCGAAGTACAGTCGCTGATAACCCAATCACCATATTCATCAAAGGAGAAATAACCATAGCCCCAATTACCACTGCCTCACTATCCATAATAAAACCCATAACACAGAGCACTGTCGCCACAATAGACAAAAAAACAAACTGAATATCAAATTGCGCTCTCTGCAATACTCCACGATATGCTTTATCAATATCCAATCTAGTTAATTCTGTTGGCATAATTTTTTATTTTTAATCTTAATATAATTCTACCATATTTTATCCCACAAAAAAATCCCACAAAAATAGGGGATTTAAAAAAACATTCCTCAAATTAATTTTAATACACCATACCCACGCCAATTCTCCCAACCCTGCCCTTACAAATTAGTCCAAAAGAATCTAATCCAAGAAGAAATACATAAGAACCACCGAACGGCATTTCCAAACTACCACCACCCATCAAATATATCTCAGTAAAACTACCATCTGCTTCAATAGTATCGCCTTTTTCAGTCATACCTTTTCCTACCTCCACTGTAACAACTTGCTCCCAACTACCAACTAACAATGTAACACCCAATCTAAAACCTAATTTTATAACAGGCTTTGATTTTGAAAAACAATTTGGCCCGAGACACAATAGATATTTGACCGGAACCGTAAGAGAAAAAAACCTTTCAGAAATATCAATACTAGAGAGATAATAATTAGCTCCCCATGAGCCCTCTCCCATGCTTGTAGAACCTGATCCATAACCAAATTCTAGAGTAGGCTCAATCCTAAATTCAGGCAAATCCATAAATTCGAAGCTTACAGAAACACCTACCTCGGAATCATAATCAATATCAGGACGATACGCATTCCGCAAACCAATAAAAGCAAAATACTCACCGATTTGATCGTATGGACTTTTCTTTTTTCTACGCTCCGGGCCACTCCAAGGAAAAACAAATCCCTCTTTCTTTTTTCGTCTCGCCTTTTTTCGACCTGTCGATACTGCTGATTTCAATAATGACTCATAAACCCAACCAGAGATTCCATCGGAAGTTACAACTAAACACCACGATTTTTCACACTTGGTTACATCCAGCTTACTACCAGCAAACAAAACTTTTACTATTTTATAATTAGTGCCAGGACCAGACCGCAAACGAGTCGCAGTTTTTGTCTGACTTGAACGAGAATATGCTGACAATGATATTGCAATAATTGAAAGAAAACAAACAAAACTCATAATCCTGCACTTTAACCTAGTCATTTCCTTCCCTCCTTTTGAGGATGTTGTCAAAGAACAATAAAAAAGCATATAAGAAAAACAGAAAAAAGTCAAATATATTTTACATAAAAAAATCCCCGCAAAATAGGGGACTGGGGACTAAATTTCTAATTTCTAATTTCTAATTTTAAAACTAGGGTTTAATATCTCTAATCTTGGCAACATATTCACAATATTCACAATTATCATTAGATTCCGGCATTTTTCTTTTATTCAAACATTTCTTGGCCTCCACAATCGCCTTTCCTACCCAACCGTCATTTCCTTTATACGCAACCACCTCAACATCAAATTCCAATTTTCCATCAAAAGCCTTTTTATCCTTTCGCCCGTTGCAAAAAACAAAATAACCAGTATCCGACACTTTAAAACCATTTTTTCTAA
>JAUWOX010000061.1 GCA_030611905.1 bacterium | reverse complement strand
AGGTCGATATCGTCGTAGATGACGGTAATATCTTTAGGATTAAGTTTATAAAAAGAAATAAGGGATTGGATTGCTTGACCGGAATTATTCATAAAGGTTTGGGGTTTGACTAAAAGAGTTTTTTCGTTATTAATACTGGTTTGGGCTATTTCGGCGTTGAATTTTTTCTTAAGATTAAAGCTAGTGTTTAGCTCTTTGGTTAATTTGTTTAGACAAATAAAGCCGCTGTTATGGCGGGTGTTTTGATATTTTGGTCCGGGATTGCCTAGGCCGATGATAATTTTCATAAGATAGTGTGTTAATATTCGTAGATTGGTAATTTTAAGAAGTTTTTTCCAATAATTAAAGTAATATCTGGCGATGATTCAGGTTGATCTTGAGATTTGACTACTTTGGCGTTGAATCTGTTTTTAAGAAATTTTATTATTTTAGGCTTGGTATTATTGGAATAATCATAGATGACTGTTTTTTTATAATCTGAGGTATCGGCATTACTGATGTTGGTAATGTTTATGTTTTCGTAAGTCATGGTTGAGACTGCTTTTGAAGCGAGACCGGGGTTGGCGGTGCCATTCAAAATTTCAAGATTAACAGATTCTTGTTCAGAACTTTCTTCTTCAAAGAGATTTTGGCAGAAATTGTGTATTTCTAGAAAATTATTTGATTTTGGCAGGAAGATGAAAGATCCATCTGGAGTATTTGAAGAATAAAGCAATCCATCGGGAGAATCATCGATAACATTGTTTTTAATTTCTGAAGTTTGGATGTTTCTAATGACATCAGTCATTTGGATTATTTCCCAAAGCTTTAAATTAGTTCTGACATGATCGCCCAAGATGCCTAGTAGTTCGTTGATTTTTTTGGGGTTAATAATAGTATTTAATGAAATAGCTTTTTCTTTGGCAGCGAACAGAATTTGTTGTTGCCTTTTAGAACGTGCAACATCCGAAGCTTCAAATCCTCCTGAGTCGTCAATAACAATGCCATGCCGGGATCTGGCGTATTTAAGAGCAAGATCGCCGTCCATATGAGTGTCGCCTTGATCAAAGGTGATAGTTTGATAGCCAAAATTTTCAGTAGGGTACATTGGATCATAAAAACTTTTTTCGATTTTTATATCAATGCCTCCTAGTGTATCAATGGCTTTTTTAAATCCTTCAAAATCTACCTGAATATAATAATGAATTGGTAGACCGGTAATGTCGCTTATTACTTTAGAGATTAGATTGCTTTTTTGCTGGTCGTTGTTATTTTTATCTAAGGAGTAAATATTGTTGATTTTGGCGCTCCCTTGATCTTTTAGATTGACGTATAGGTCTCTGGGAATAGAGATAAGAGATATCTTTTTATTTTTTTGGTCATGTTTGATGCTAATAACTATAATTGTATCAGTCAATTGAGCTCCGTCATGACCTTCTCCGCCAATGCCAAGCAGTAGTATATTTGTTCGATTTTCTTTTTCGCCTTTGATTTGTCGTCCCGAAGAGGCGGCTAGTTGCCCGATGAAAGAAGTTCGAGATTCATTTGTGCTCAATGTATTTTTTCCAATAAAGATTATTATTACTGTGATTAAGCAAGTCGTTATTATAAGAACCAGTGGAAGTATTTGTCCGGGGTTTTGTTTCTGTTTATGTTGTGAGCTTTTCTTTGGCAAAGTTGTTTTTTTCATAGACTATAAATATTGATTTAATTATATATAAATTAAGGTCAGTCTGTCAAATAAGTATTGCTTTTTTTTTATAAAGTATGGTATAATTGTGGTTGATTAAATCAACCTTGTAAGACTGGGGATTGTTTATATGACTAAAGTAGAAACAAAAAGTTCTGTAAAAGAATTCGTGATTGAATTGGTAAAAATCGTAGCGATTTCATTGGCAATTATTATTCCAATTAGATATTTTTTATTCCAGCCTTTTTTTGTTCGAGGAGATAGTATGGAACCGAGTTTTTCCGACGGTGAATATTTGATAGTTGATGAAATAAGTTATCGTTTCGGTGATCCTAAAAGAGGAGATGTAGTGATATTTAAATATCCGAAGGATCCATCACAGTATTATATTAAAAGGATTATTGGATTGTCTGGGGAAAGAGTTGAAATCAAGGATGGTCTTGTTAAGATTTATAGTCAAAGTTCTTCAGAAGGTGTAGAAATAGATGAGAGTTATTTGTCGGCAAATTTGAAAACTCCTGGTGATATTGATTATGAAGTAAGGGATGATGAGTATTTTGTTATGGGGGATAATAGAGGTGCTAGTAGTGATTCTAGGGTTTGGGGACCCTTGCCGGATGATGATTTAATCGGAAGGGTTTGGTTGAGAGGATGGCCAGTAGCGAGGGTTGGCATTTTTCAAAGACCTTTCTATTATGCAATTAATAATAATTAATATTTGAATAATATGGGTAGACCTAAAAAATCAGTCAAGATGCCACGTTTAAGGGTAAGGAAAAAACCAATTCAGCGAGTGAGGGGGATGCATGATGTTTTGCCTCCAGAAATGAATTATTGGAATTATCTTGAGGAGATCGTTCGAGAAGTCGTATCTGTTTTTAGTTTTCAAAAAATTGAAACTCCAATTTTAGAACAAACTGAACTTTTTCAAAGAGGGACTGGGGAGAGTACAGATATTGTTCAGAAGGAAATGTTTTCTTTTGTTGATAAGGGTGGTAATAATTTAAGTCTTCGACCGGAAGGAACTCCGGGTATTGTTCGAGCTTATACGGAGAATGGTCTTCATGTTTTGCCGCAGCCAGTTAAGCTTTATTATATTGGTCCGATGTTTAGAAGAGAGCGGCCTCAATCAGGAAGACAGAGAGAATTTCATCAGTTAAATATTGAGGTGCTAGGAAATGCCAAGCCTGTTTTGGATGCAGAAGTAATTTTCATTGCTTGGAAGATTTTAGAAAAATTGGGTTTGAGTAAATTTGAAATTCAGGTCAACAGTGTCGGTTGTAGATTGTGTAGAGGGCAATATAAAGAAATGTTGGTTGATTTTTTGTCTAGCAATAAACAAAGACTATGTGTTGATTGCAAAAGGAGATTAAAAAATAATCCTTTGAGGGTTTTAGATTGTAAGAATAGACGGTGTCAAGACGTGATTAATGACGCACCGCAAATTATTGATTATTTATGTGAGGAGTGTCATGATCATTTCAAGGATGTTTTGGAATATTTAGATGAAAGCAAGATTCCTTATAATTTGAATTCTAAATTGGTGCGTGGCTTGGATTATTATACTAAAACGGCTTTTGAAATATGGCCCGTTGAAGGAGGAGAGGCTTCTTCACAGAATAGTCTTGGCGGAGGAGGAAGATATGATGACTTGGTGGAGATTTTGGGTGGAAGAGAGACTCCTGCAGTGGGAATGGCTCTGGGCATTGAAAGAGTGATTGATATTCTAAAGAAAGAGGAAGGTAAGGGTAAGGATAAATTGATCACAGTTCCAAAGTCGGATGTAATGTTAATACAGTTAGGAGATATGGCGAGAAAGAGAGCGCTGGGTTTGATAAATTTATTGATTGATAATAAAATATCAGTTATAGAGTGCTTACAGAAAGATAGCATAAGGTCGCAGTTAAAATCGGCTAGTGGTGCTGGAGTTAAGTGTGCATTAATTTTGGGACAGAAAGAAGTTCTGGATAAGAGTATTTTGATAAGGGATATGGAAAGTGGCATTCAAGAGGTTTTGAGTCAGGATAATATAATTTCTGAACTGAAAAAGAGATTAAGGAAATAAATTGTTATATTATCTAATCTGTTATATGGATTAGATTTATTAAATTAGGAAAGGTAGGTGAAAAGTCTAATGGTAGAGGTAAGCAGGAGAAAGGCAGAAAAAATCGAGAGTATGTTGCGAAGATTTAAGAAACAGCTTCAAAGAAGCGGGGTTTTAGTTTTGGCACGAGGCGGGAAGTATTTTGAAAGAAAAAAGAGTAAGGGGTTGGCTCGAAAGGATGCACTTAAGAGGAAGGAATTGCGAGAGGAAAAAGAGTATTTGAGAAAGATTGGAAAATTAGATAACCAGTTTTTTAAATAATGAACTTTGTAAATAAAACAAAAACAGCGTTAAGAAAAGAATTTTTTGATAAATTTAGCGAAAGAACTTTTTGTTATCTCGTTGACGAAGGTGATTATGATTTTGATTTAATTGTAGTATCTGAAAAAGAAATTAGAGCTTTAAATGAAAAATATCGTAATAAAGACGAGATAACTGATGTGCTTTCTTTCGAATTAAAGAAAAATTTATTTTTGGGTCAGATTTTTATTTGTCTGTCTTATGTGCAAGAGCAGGCATTAAAAAATAATAAGAAAAATGATCAGGAGTTGGCCGAGGTGTTTATCCATGGATTATTGCATTTATTGGGCTATGACGATAAGACCAAAAAGGGTTTTGAGGAGATGGTGAGAATTCAAAAAGAAATTTTAAAGAATAAAAAATGCCAATAATTGATTTGAAGAGATTAGTGAAGAGTTTTGGTTATTCTTTTAAGGGATTAGTTTATGCTGCTAAGGAAGAGCAAAATTTTAGGATTCATTTGTTCTTTGTGTTTATTATTGTTGTGTTGATGGTTTTATTCAAGGTGTCTGTATCGGAAACTATGATTTTGATTGTTTGCATGTCTTTAGTTCTTATTGCCGAGCTGGTAAATTCTATTTTTGAGAGGATTGTCGATATTTTAAAGCCAAGAATTCATTCTTATGCTAAAGCGGTAAAGGATATGATGGCAGCGACCGTTTTAGTAGCGACAATTTCAGCAGTTATAGTAGGTGCAATCATTTTTGTGCCTAAGGTAGTGGCTTTGTTTAATATCTGATTTATTAACAAATGATTATCTGGTAATTTGTTGTATTTTTTGTTAGAATTTAAATATTGATTGAGATAAGAAAGATTTAAAACAAAATTAAAATGTCTAAAGAGGAAGTAATAGTAGGGCTCGATATTGGGTCTTATAAAATTAGAACTGTTGTAGCGCGTCTAAATATTGAAACTGAAAAACCTCAGATAGTAGGTATGGGTGAATCATATTCGAATGGAATACGAAGAGGAATTGTGGTTGATGTTGAGGAGGCAACAAGTAGTATATCCAGTTCGATTGAGAAAGCTGAAAGAACAAGTGGTGTTCCGATTGAGCATGCTTTTATATCTGTTGGAGGGAGCCATGTGGTGTCAGAAAATAGTAAGGGAGTTATTGCTGTGGCTAGAGCTGATAATGAAATTACTGAGGATGATGTTTCTCGAGTGATTGATGCGGCCTCGGCTATTTCTTTACCGCCGAATCATGAAATATTGCACGTTGTGCCGCGTTATTTTATTGTAGATAATCAGGAAGGGATAAAGGATCCGGTGGGCATGAACGGTGTTAGATTAGAAGTTGAGGCGATAATAGTCGAAGGAGCAACATCTTATATTAAAAATTTAACTAAATGCATTGCGAGAGCAGGGATAGAAATTGATGATCTTATAGTTTCTCCATTAGCGGCTGATTATTCTGTCTTGTCTAAAAAACAAAAAGAATTAGGAGTTGCTTTAGTGGACATTGGCGGGGGGACTACTGGCTTGGTTGTTCATGAGGAAGGTGATTTGATAACGGTGTCAGTTTTGCCAGTTGGTTCGGAGCATATCACTAATGATTTGGCGATTGGATTGCGTACTTCAATTGAAGATGCTGAAAAAATAAAGTTAGAGTATGGGACAGCTTTATCAGAGGAGGTTGATAAAAGAGACGAGGTGGATTTGTCAAAAATTGTTGGTGGGGATCAGCAGTTGGTTGCGAGAAAGAGAATTGCTGAAATTATTGAAGCGAGATTATTAGAAATTTTTTCTATGGTTGATAAAGAATTGAAAAAGGTTGATAAGTCTGGTAAATTACCGGCAGGAGTTGTCTTATGTGGTGGTGGAGTTAAGATTCCGGGCGTTGTTGATTTAGCTAAAAAAGAATTAAAATTACCAGTGCAGATTGGTTTTCCTGAAAATATACCGGGAGTTATTGATAAAATTGACGACCCTGCTTTTGCAACACCTGAGGGCTTAATAATGTGGGGAATGAGTCATGTTGAGGAGAAGAAGGACCTGCCAGGTATTTCGTCGATGGGTCAAACGGTTGATAAAATAAAGGGTTGGTTTAAAACTTTTTTGCCATAGACTGATAACAAAATTTGAACAGCTTGAACAACTAATTTGTTCAAGTTATCCACATCTAATGTTGAAGTATTTAATTATTTAGATTATAATGAGCTATTGAAAAGCTTATTTTTTATTTAAAAGTAAAACCAAATATATGGAGATAAAACCAGACGTTGAAGCATTTGCAAAAATAAAAGTTATAGGGATTGGTGGAGGTGGTTGTGCTGCGGTAAGCAGGATGCATTCTTCAAGTTTAAGAGGCGTTGATTTTGTGATAGTTAACACTGACGCCCAGGCCTTGCAATCGTCAAAGATAAAAACAAAGATTAATATTGGCAAATCTTTAACAAAGGGATTAGGAGCGGGAATGAATCCAGATGTTGGACG
>JAUWOX010000079.1 GCA_030611905.1 bacterium | reverse complement strand
AGACTCGCCTCATCCTGAACAAACTAAAAAAACAATAACGGATTTACAAAATAGAATTATTTACAAAAAACAAGAAGACCAAAAAGAAAACAAAGATATTGAATAACAATATTGAATATAAAACTTGTAGATTATAAAACTTCTGCTATAATATTCAATACTTAATATTCAATATTTTTTTATGTCTAATAAACTCCAGGATTACAATTATCATCTCCCTAAAAATCTTATAGCTCAAAAACCAACTTCCCCCCGCGATACCTCGCGTCTTTTAGTCTTAAACAGAAAAACCAATCAAATATCTCATCATAAATTTCACCAAATTGATCAATTTTTAAAACCTGGCGATGTTATTGTCCTTAATAATACCAAAGTCATACCCGCTCGACTTTATGGAAAAAACCAACCGGTGGCAAAGTCGAAGTTTTATTATTAAAAAAAATAAATAATAACTGGCAATGCCTCACCAGACCCGGCCTCAAACCAAACACCATTATAAATTTTACTTCGAAAATTAATGCTAAAATCATCTCTCGCCAGCAAGAAAAAACTATTCTTCAATTCAATATCCCCCAAAATAAATTTAACCAATTCCTGCAAGAACACGGCCATACCCCACTTCCACCATATATAAAACCACCCAACAATAAAACAATTAGACAATGGAACAATCAAACAACAAAACAATATCAAACAACTTTTGCTAAATATCCAGGCTCTGCCGCCGCTCCGACTGCCGGCCTCCACTTCACCAATCGCCTAATTAATAAACTCAAAAAAAAAGGCGTCAAATTTGAATATATTACCTTACATGTCGGCCTCGGCACATTCCAGCCAGTTAAAACTAAAAATATTAAAAATCATCACATCCATTCAGAATATGCCATTGTTACTAAACAAACTGCCCAAAAATTAAACCAAGCCAAAAAACAAGACCACCGCATCATTGCCTGCGGCACAACAACAATCAGAACCCTGGAATCTGCCGCCAACAATGGAACAATAAAACAGTGGAACAAAGAAACGCAAATCTTTATCACCCCTGGTTATAAATTCAAATTCGTCGATTCAATAATCACTAATTTCCATCTCCCTAAATCTACCCTTCTCATGCTCGTCTCCGCCTTTTCAGACCTTCCCCAAATAAAAAAAACTTATCAAAAAGCCATTAAAAATAAATACCGCTTCTACTCTTTTGGCGACGCCATGTTAATTTTATAAATCCTATTTCGCACTATTCGTACATATTCATAGCCGTCAAGCATTCGTACGCATTCACGATTCACAAAAAAAAAGAGTCCTGCTCACACAAGACTCTCATCAAAAAAGAACAAAAAAGAAAATTGAAAGAACTAGAAGAACACTGGCACAAATCCATGCGGGTTGTCCCACTCGATTCGCGGACTCCACAGGAACCCGAACGGATCCTCGAACCGCGCGTCTTCAGGATCACTCGGCCTCACAACCGAACGAACCCGTTCCTTCCGCGGCCCCACAGACCCATCCGAACGAACCACAATACCACGCTCTACCAACGCAGCCATCTGCATTTCAAAGACTGAAGATCCAAAAGTCTCGCCATTGAGCTCAATATCCGTCTCGGACTCGGGCTCGAACTCGAATCCTTCCAACTCCCAATCCCCGTCTCTCCAATTTTCCACATCTCTCATCACAAAAACATCGCCGACACGCTCTCCACACAGCAGATCAAAAACTCTCGACTCCTCATACGCACAATCCAACAATTCCAACTGTTCATCCAACTTGTGCACCGACCGCCGAGTCCCAGTCCCGCCATCATAACGTCCCTTATCCACTTGCTTCCCACCGATCAACCTACCACCTCGCCTCCGAAGCGTAATACAACGATGACCTGATCTTCTTTCCTTACCCAATCTATCCGGACACGTCCTCCCTGGGACAGGATCAAATCGATAAAAAAAACCAATCTTCTTCGGTGCCGTCATGGCCTCTCCTTTCATGCCTTTAGGCATGGACAAATTTTGAAACTACGAATATTACATTTTAACACTCTAGTCAAATTTGTCAATAGAAACGTCAAAATAACTAATTTAACGGCTACTATCGACGATAATAGCCGTTAAATCACCTTATTTAAGCCCAAAAAACTATTAGCCTTGACAATACCATTTTAAAAGAATAATATAGATAATCGTACCTTTCATCATGTACTAGGACTTGACTCCTAGTAACACCTTGCCAAAAGGAGGCAGACAAAAATGAAAACAAGCGCAACTAGACTACTACTTAATGGCAAACTAACAAACCGCTCTTGGTTCATGGCCAGCGATCCTGAAATTCAAGAACAACTTCTCGAACTTCCAGAAAACTGCAATGGCTTTCTCGCTGATCTCGCTACTCGCCCCACAGAAGGTGGCGGTGTCCGGCTTGTCAAATTAGCTGAACTGCTTATTCCAAAAGCACGGCCAATCTTTGGCATCTTTGTTGTTTTCCAAGTTCAAAACCTGACCAATAACGCAATCTATCACTATCAGTACTTCTCATGGAAACAAGGACCTGAATCCGGCGCCAAGGGTCTGCTTCTTATCAAAGATAAAAACACTAGTCAAATCTCCCATCTCGTTGTTCTTCGCGGCTTCAAATTCGCCACAGGCAAAGAAGAATTCGACTGCATCGGCGGCTTTGCTGAGCTAAACGAATCCGGCATTCAAGGAATGCTCGACCGCTTCAAATCAGAACTCCAAGAAGAGCTTGGACTTTCTGAAGCACCGCCCATCGAGCAAATCATTGACCTAGGCCGACTTACTCCTGATCCAGGCATGACCAACAACCGACCTCAGATCTTTACTGCTATCATTTCATCAGAACATGCCAACAAAATCAGACAGGGCCTTGCTAACAACCCAGATCCATGGGAAATGCGCGCTGGCGTTCTCGTCATTCCTATTTCACATCTCCCCGAACTTGTCATGCAAGACGACGACGGATTCCTACATATCTGCCTAAACCGCCTCCGCCAACACAACATCAAGCTCCTTCCCTAAATCACCCTAATTCAAGGTGATTTTTTTTCTCTTTTCATAATATTTAAAAATATGCTAAACTAATATAATCTCAATTCACTCGCCCCTTAAAAAACAAAGAGGGAATCAATCCCTACTAGGAGGAGACTATGATAACACTCGAACAAATCGGAATCCTGCAAGGATTAGCACACGCAGAAAAACTACTTTTCAGAAGAATTTTCCAAAGCACACTTGAATTTAAAACCGGCGAAACTATTATAGCTAGAGGTAACCAAAGCAATGGCTTTATCGTTATTCTAGACGGTACTGTTATCGTCAATATCTTCGGAAGACAAAAAACCGTATCAGCTGGTGAAATTATTGGAGAAATCAATCTGTTTGCCCCTGGTGGCCGAACCGCCGACGTAATGGCCGGCCCCCGAGGCGCAACCGCCATGTTTATTGAACAAGAACGACTAGACTTCTTCAGATTCAATCATCCTCAAATTGCTCACGTCATAATCCAAAACATTGCTCCAATTATTGCCAACCGACTAGCGGAAATAACTCAATTCATGAGAGAATTCCAAGAGGCTATCTCCAGACGAGAAGGAGACTACCAAAGCCTCGTTGAAGAACTATCCAGAGCACTCATTCTTGGAAAAATACCTCTTCTCGGCCAACTAACCTCAACAGAAAGAGAAATTGCTTATCAATCTTTTTGGGAAAAAGAATACCAACCAGGAACACAGCTAATCACAGCCGGCTCCGTCCCCAATCCACCCCTATGCCTCATCACAAGAGGCTATGCAATGGTAGAAGATCTTGTCCGCTTGCAAGTCGGAGATGTCATCGGCGAAATAAGCTTTGTCACCGGAGGACCCAGAACAGCCAATGTTTTCGCCGGAGACAAAGGAACTCAAGTCCGAGTCTTTCTTCTTGATGAATTTAAAAGATTCGCTTTTGACTATCCCGCCACAGCCGGCAAAATAACATACGCCTTAACCGCTCTTCTGGCTTTCAAATTCCGCCAAACAATGGAAGTCCTAGCAAAATACCAACAGCTACTTAAAGACATGTCAGTCAAACAACCCCAAAGAAAAACCACCAGTCTCTTTGAACTCCTAATCGGCAAAGTAATGGGTCAAGGTACAGACCAATAATCGCTCAATTTGAGCGATTTTTTCTTACAAAAAAATCCATCCATCACGAACAGATTATTTTCATACAAATCAACTTTTAACTTTCTTACCCCGCCTTAATGGCTGGGGTAACTTTGAACTTTTAACTATCATAAGCCCCACCAATACCCAAAACAATATTGCTAAATCATTTTTAAAATAAGGCACGTCAACTAATCCATGCACTATTAAACACACCATCGCCCCCATTAACGCTAAACTGATAATTGATAACTGATAATTGATAACCTGCCTAACCCCTTCTTTAAAATACAAAACCAATAACCAAATAAAACCAATCAGACCAATCAAGCCAATCTCTACCCAAAAATTTAATAAAATATTATGCGGATAAACCAAAATTTCTACATGTCTATTTAATTTATAATCCGGATAAGCCGCTTCAAAACCAGCCAAACCAACTCCAAAAATAGGATTTGCCTTGATTAAGTTCCAAGTTCCTTCCCAAAGAACCAATCTCACATCTCCAGAAGTCGCTTGAAAAGTAACCATCGGCCAAACGACATCTCGCGTCATAGGAACAATAAAAAGCAAAATTATTAAGAGTACTGTTAATCCCACCACCCACCACCGCCATTTAGTAAACATTGCCATAAAAAACACTCCAGCCAAAACACCAATCCAAGCCCCCTTAGACACTGCCAAAACCAATCCTCCAATTCCCAACAAAACAACCAAGCTTGGAAACAAAAAATCTATAATCTGTAATTTATAATTTGCCTGCCTACCAACAAACAAAGTTTTTTTGCATTCCTGTATCTTTCCGATCAATATTCCAATAAACAACACCACCACTGGCGCAATATAAAGCCCAATTGCATTTGGGTATCCATAAAAACTGACCGCCCGCTTTAAATTCGGTACATCATAATCAGTTGGTATATTTATTCCAAAAATATACTGGATAATTGCACTCAAAGAAATTAAACCAGCCGACAAGCCCAACACTCCCAAAATCATTCTAATTTGTTTTTTCGTCCTAATAACATCCAAAAATATCAAAAATACTAAAATTGGCTCTAAGAAATATGCCTTCCATCGCCCAGCCGCATGCCGTAAATCTTCAGAAA
>JAUWOX010000142.1 GCA_030611905.1 bacterium | reverse complement strand
AAATTGAATTATGATAAAAATTATTTTAGGTGGGGTTATATTTGCCTTGTGTTTTGTTTTGGTGTTGCCTGGTTTAGCTAGTGCAAAAACTTTTAAACGTCAGATAAACAATATTGTTTTTGATTTGGAGAATTCTAGATTTAATCGACTTATAATAAGGTATGCAAAAAAGGATTTAGGTTATTTGATTGGGACTTTTTAGTCTGAAAGAAGAGAGTATTCAAAGGTGTAATTTAAATCTACTTTAGAAGAATATGATTATGATGTATTGCAAAAGAGAAGATTGACCAAGAGTGAGTGGAATACTTATTTTAACAAGGTCAAAGCTAAAAAACGGGCAGTGATTATAGCAAAAAAAGATCCATGTGGATGTGTTTTGAATCCCAATGTGGCTGTGATTCAGATTAAAAGGAACAAGCGTGGTAAGGCGAGATTGATTGGGTATTTATCGTCTACATTGTATACGTTGAGGGCTGCTGGCTTGTATACTAAATAAATTGTTGAAAATAAACTTATGCGAAAAATTATTTTGGGAGTTTTTGTTGCCGGAATAGTTTTGTTATTGGGAGGGAATTTTGTTTTAGCAAGAGAGTATGTATCAGATGAGATAATCATTAAATTGCGAGAAGGAGGCAATGAAGGGAGAACAGCAACTGATATTGCTGCGGTTACTGGGTCGACTATTGAAAGATTTGATAAATTGGCCGGTTTTCGTGTTTTAAAACTACCCGATGGTGCAAATGTTGAAGATGTTGTAAATTATTATAATGGTCAATCATATGTTGAATATGCGGAGCCAAATTATATTACACATTTAGCTTGGAGTCCGAATGACCCAAATTATGCTTTGCAGTGGCATTTTCCAGCAATAAATTTGTCTCAAGCTTGGGATGTTGATACTACGGTTCCTCTGTATGGTGGTGATCCTGGAATTATGGTGGCGGTTTTGGATACTGGAATTGCGTATGAGAATTATGGTGGTTTTACAAAAGCAACTGATTTTACTGGTTCTTATCCAGCTTTTGTATCTGGGTATGATTATATAAATGATGATGCTCATCCCAATGATGATCATGGGCATGGAACACATGTATCGAGTACAATTGCGCAAAGTACTAATAATGGTTTGTATTCTGCTGGGATAGCTTTTAATACAACATTAATGCCGGTAAAAGTTTGTCATGTGACAGACGGATGTCCTGATGATGCTATTGCTTCAGGACTTACTTTTGCTAAAAATAATGGAGCAGATATTGTTAATATGAGTATTAGTGGATTGTCTCCGCAGGGACAAGTCGTTCAGGATGCTTTAGTAGCAGCAGAAGGGGCGGGTGTGGTTATGTTTGCAGCTACTGGGAATGATTATTTGGCTCAGATTGGTTATCCGGCAAAATTTTCAGAAACGATTGCTGTTGGAGCAACAAGGTATAATAATAATCAGCGAGCTTCTTATTCAAATTATGGGGAGGGAATTGATTTGGTTGCGCCCGGGGGAGAGTCAAATGACAATTTTTTTAATGGTTGGCATTGGTGGGCCGCTAATTATGTTGCTTGTACTTATGCTGTTCCGCCCTTTGGTGATGTAAATTGTGTTGCTGGTGACGGAGTTTATCAGCAGAGTTTTTATAAATTTTTTGTTCCGGTAAATTATCCGGCTAATTATACAATTGCCAATTGGTATGCTCAGGGAACATCTATGGCGACGCCGCATGCTGCTGGAGTGGCAGCTCTCTTGAGATCATATGGAGTGCCGGCAAATAATATTAGGTCGGTATTAAATAATTCAGCGACTGATTTGGGAGTAGCCGGTTATGATTATGAATATGGGCATGGACTGTTAAATGCGGCTGATGCTTTTTCTTTTCCAACAATTACTGAGGTGTCGCCAAGTTCAGGAGATAATGCAACAAAAACGGACATCACGATTATGGGAACTAATTTTGCAGTTGGGGTGACGGCAAAGATTGGGACGACTGATTTAACTAATGTTAATGTGGTAAGTGGTACGAGTATGACGGCTGTAGTTCCTAAGAATTTAAGTGCAGGAATTTATGATATTTCGGTAGTGGTGAACGGGAAGACTGTTACGGCAGAGGGTGCTTTTACAGTAATAGACAGTCCGCCAAATGATGTTTCACGATTGAGAGTGACGACTAAAAACAAGAAAGTTATATTTAAATGGGTGAATCCGACCAATTCTGATTTTAAGAAAGTGAAGATTTTAAGAAAGAAGAAAAGATTTCCAAGAAATTCTTCTGATGGAAAAGTGGTATTTCATAAAAAGAAAACTAAATTTACAAATAAGCGTTTGAAGAAGAGGAAATATTATTATAAAATATTTACATATGACACTGTTGGTAATTATTCAAGTGGGGTGCCAGTGGTGGTGGTGCCGATTAAGGAGTCAGTGAAGGCGGCGGGACAGAATAATAATTTGGCTTCTGGAGACTTGAATGCAGATGGCAAGAGCGAAATAATTCTAGGGGCCAAGAAAGGAGAGGATCCAAAGATTTATATTATTAACAAAAATGGAAAAAATATATTTAAGAAAAATGGATTTTATCCTTTTGGTAAGGGCGCAAGAAATTGTGGAATAAATGTGGCAGTTGGTGATTTTAATGGTAATGGAAAAGATGATATTGTGGCTAGCAAGGGAGCGCCGTGTAAAACAAAAGTAAAAGTATTTAATAGAAAAGGAAAGAAGAAGTTTAAGAAGAAAGGATTTAAGCCTTTTAAAGGAAAAGTTGGAGTAACAGTGGCGGCTGGAGATTTGAATGGTAATAATGTTGATGAAATTGTGGTGGGGGCTGAAAGCGGTAAGGCTAAAGTGAAAACTTATCAGGTTTCTGGTAAGAAGTTTGTTAAAGTATTCAAGAAAAAGGGTTGGCGGGCTTTTTCTGGTAGTCCTGGGGTGAAAGTTTTTAGTGGAGATGTTAATTATGATGGTAGGGATGAGATTGTGGCGGTTAAAACCAATGGAAGCAAAGAAATAAGAGTTTATAAGAAAAATGGTAAAAAGAGATTTAGAAAGAAAGGGTGGCATCCTTATGGAACTGGATATACCGGTTCTTTGAGAGTGGCGGTTGGTGATGCAAGTAGCAATG
>JAUWOX010000156.1 GCA_030611905.1 bacterium | reverse complement strand
CTAGAAATAACTATGCTTCCCCCAGAATCCTTTAAACAAACAAAAAAGCCGCGACCAGAAAGACGCAACTTTTAACTCCTGCCTGCCGGCAGGCAGGTTTCACTTTAAACTTTTAACTAATCTCATGGGAATAAGAAAACACTTTGAACAAAAACTACCAGACGAAGATCTCAAGCTTCAGGATTTATCATTGGAGCAAGAAAAAGCTAAACCAGAGCTTAAATTCGATCCAGAAATAGAAATATCAAAGGTTGCTTGGCAGGAAATGAAAGAGGACTTGGAAGATGCGCAGGAAAGTAATGATTGGTATCTTTTTGCTCAGCGGGCCATGCGCATGAAGATTCTTCGACCTGATAAGTTTGTTGAATTAAACATTGATGATCGAGTTTGGCAGAGAATGAAGCAGGGATTGGAATTTTACCGGGAAAGTAACGACTGGTGGAGTCTTGGGTATCAGGTTTCGTATATGAGAATTCTTCAGCCTGACAAATTTGTTGAATTAGATATTGATGATCAAGCTTGGCAAAAGATGAAGCAGTTATTAGAAAAACGTCGGAGAGATGTTAGTTGGTGGCAATTCGCTGAACTAGCTCAGGCTATGAAAATTCTTCAGCCTGACAAGGCTTCTGAATTAAATATTGATGATCAGGCCTGGCAGGGAATGAAATGTGATTTAGATGAAAATCGAGAAATTAATGATCGATTCAATTTTATTGAGTTGGCCATGTGCATGAAAATACTTGCCGCAGACAAGGTTGAAGTAACAGATCAAGGCTTGGAAATTACCATGCTTCCTTCAGAATCTTTTAAATCAGAAAAAAAGCCAAGACCGGAGCGGCGGCAGTTTTAATGAATAAATTTAATCAGGCCAGAGAGTCTGTTTTTTTATTGAGTTTTTCTTAGAAAATGTTATAATTTAGCATATGACAGAGATACAAGATCCAATCCTGGTAGCTAACGTGTCAAAGGTTTTAATTATGACTGCTATTGCTTTTGTGGTAGCGGTTTTGTTGACGCCGGTTTTGACTCATTTTTTGTATAAATATAAATTGGGAAAAAGAATCAGAACTTCAGGAGCGCCAGTTTATACTAAAATGCATAAATCAAAAGAGGGAACGCCGACTATGGGTGGAGTGTTAATCTGGTTCACTGTTTTGCTTTTGGCTTTAGTTTTCTTGATTCTTTCTAAAATATTTAGTGACACTTTGGGTTGGCTTAATTTTTTAACTAGATCGGAAACTTGGCTGCCTTTGTTTGCTTTGGTTGCTACTGCCTTGATTGGTTTAGTTGATGATTTGATGAATGTATTTAAAATTGGTCCTAAGGGTGGAGGATTGAGAATAAAATCAAAGCTTTTGCTTTATACAGCTGTAGCGGCAATTGGGGCATGGTGGTTTTATTTTAAATTAGGCTGGGATGCCATACATGTGCCTGGAATTGGTGATTTTGCAATTGGTTGGTGGTATTTTCCATTGTTTATTTTAATAATTGTAGCCACTTCTTTTTCAGTTAACGAAGCAGATGGTTTAGATGGGTTGGCTGGTGGGATTTTGTTAACTTGTTTTGGAGCTTATGCAGTGATCGCTTTTGTGGAAGGACAGGTTAATTTGGCAACATTTTGTGGAGTGGTTGTTGGAGCTTTGCTAGCTTTTCTTTGGTTCAATGTTTATCCAGCCAGATTTTTTATGGGAGATACGGGGGCTATGGCGCTGGGAACGACTTTGGGAATTGTGGCTATGTTGACTAATTCTGTTTTAGTATTGCCAATAATCGCTTTGCCATTGGTCATTGAATCGGGGTCAGTTTTGATTCAGATTCCATATAAAAAATTAACTGGCAAGAAGATATTTGAATCAACGCCAATCCATCATCATTTTGAAGCAAAGGGTTGGCCGGAAACAAAAGTGACGATGAGGTTTTGGATAGTAGCTATGGTATCAGCGGGAGTTGGATTGGTGATAGGGTTGATTGGAAGAGGTTGATAATTGAATTATAAATAACTAAATAACAGAATAACTAAATTAAGAAAAAGAAATTAACAATTGGAGTTATTTTTGGAGGTCGATCGGGAGAACATGAGGTTTCTTTGGTTTCAGCTACTTCAGTAATGAAGGCAATGGATAAGAATAAATATGAAATTGTTTTGATCGGTATTTCAAAAGAAGGGCATCTGATTTCTGGGGATAAGTCAATGGATCGTTTGAAAAGTGATGAAAAAATTAGTCGGAGTGAAGTTTTAATTTCATCTGATCCGACTGATGGTGGTTTGGTTAATTTAGAGAGTATGAGGAGAATCAAGATTGATTGTTTTTTTCCTGTTTTGCATGGACCATATGGTGAGGATGGGACGGTGCAGGGCTTGTTGGAATTGAGTGGTGTTTCTTATGTTGGGGCGGGAGTTTTAGGTTCGGCTTGCGGAATGGATAAGATAATAATGAAAAGATTGTTTAGTCAGGCGCGTTTGAATGTTTCAGAGGACATTAGTGTTTTACGAAATAATATTGGGGAAAATTTGGCTGAAAGAGTCAAGGATAAGATTGGTTATTCTTGTTTTATAAAGCCGGCTAATATGGGTTCGTCAGTGGGAATTAATAAGGCTCATGATGAAAGAGAATTAGAATTGTTTATTGAGGAGGCTTTTAAATATGATCGTAAGATTTTGATAGAAAAAAGTATTGAGCAGGCCAGGGAGATAGAGTGTGCAGTGTTGGGCAATGATGAGCCCGAAGCATCGGTTTGTGGAGAGATTTTGCCGACAGAAGAATTTT
>JAUWOX010000056.1 GCA_030611905.1 bacterium | reverse complement strand
CCAGGTCTCTGTCTAAAATTGAACGATTATCTCGATCTACTTCGGCGCGACCGACATAGCATTGCGACCCATCAGGCACGTAATTATAAGCTTTTGCCGGGACAGGATCGTTGGGAACGCCTTGAGGAAAGGATTGGCTTAAATCCGCATTTAAATCGCTAGTATATTCACCGTTGTCATTATTGTATATTTCAATAACTTGGGCCATTTGACTAAGATCTGCTGCTCTCCTAGCATCGCGTGCTTTTCTCTTGGTACTATCTACGCCAAAAAGAACAACAGAGGCTAGAATGCCAATAATAGCAACAACGACGAGTATTTCTATTACTGTAAAACCCTTACGCATAAAAAGCTATAAAATTAAAAATATAAAACTCTAAATTTAAAATTTAAAAATAAATTTATTTTTATGTTTTTAGATTTTTACGCAAGCCAAACGGCGGAGTCTTTCGAAATGACTCCGCCGTTATTTAAACAAAATTATGGGGCTGCGAGTGTTGGTGCAGCAGCTTGATCAACTTCTTGTACTCCATCTGGATTTGCAACAGCATAACAAGTGTTTACACATGATTGTTCCAGTGCGGCATAAACACAATAGTCTTGGTCATCGCCTGTATTATCTACCCATACATAACTTCCTGATCCTGGATCTGATGGCGGATTTGGCATATATGAGCCAATAGCTGGTACGCCAGGGCCGGCATTAGTTACATAAGCGCCGTTATCATCAGCATACATTTCCATAGCTAGGGCAACTTGTCTAATATCAGATTCTCTTCGAGCATCACGAGCCTTTCTTCTAGCTGTACCCAGGGCCACAAAAACAATGGCAGCCAAAATACCAATAATAGCAATAACAACTAAAAGTTCGATCAAGGTAAAACCCTTATGATCTCTCTTTAACGTGAAGAATTTTCGCATTTAAATCTTTCACCTCCCTTCATTTTTAGTTTAATCAATCTTTAATAATTAATTACTTTGTAATAATGTTTTTAGATTTTTTGGATCATTGGCATAAGCCAAAGCGCTTTCGCTGCTAATGACCTTGGCCTTGACTAATTGAGTCAAGGAATTATCCAGGGAAATCATGCCTTCTTTTTTACTAGTTAGAATTATATTCTCCAATTGATATGTTTTGCCTTCTCTGATTAGATTCCTTGCTGCTGGGGTAATTTTTAATACTTCAGCAACAACAATACGACCCTCTTGATCAATCCTAGGGATAAGCCTTTGAGAAATAACACCTAACAAGGAACTGGCCAATTGAAATCTAATCTGTTCTTGCTGGTATGGCGGAAAAACACCGACCATGCGATCAATTGTTTCAGCGGCATTGTTGGTGTGCAAGGTAGATAAAACTAAATGGCCTGTTTCAGCTAAAGTCGTAGCCGTGGCGATAGTTTCTAAATCGCGCATTTCACCAACAAAGACAACATCTGGGTCCTGGCGCAGAGCTGACTTCAGGGCTCTGGGAAACGACTTTGTATCAAGGTGAACTTCTCTTTGATCAATCAGGCATTTATCTTGAATAAAAGTATATTCAATTGGATCTTCTATAGTGATAATGTGATCGGATCTGTTTTTATTAATATGATCAATCATTGAAGCGATGGTTGTTGTTTTGCCATGGCCGGCTGGACCGCAGGCAATGAAAAAGCCCTGTTGAGAAAAAGCAAATTCACCAAGAATTTCTGGAAGGTTTAATTCTTCAAATGTTTTTACTTTGGCTGGAATTAATCTTAGGGCGGCGCCTAAATAACCTCTTTGAAAATAGGTATTAACTCGGAAGCGTCCTTCGTTATTATAGGAATAAGAAAAATCGAATTCTTTTTCTTGAAGAAAAATGTCTTTTTGTTCTTTGGTTAATAAACTTAAAACTAAGGTTTCAGCAATTTCTGGAGTAATGACTTCCTTGTCAGCTATTGGAGTTAGTTTGTCATTTATTCTTAATATTGGCGGTTTGCCAACAGTAATGTGTAAATCCGAAGCATTCTGGGCTATTACTTCAGCTAATAATTCTTGTAAATTCATATTAAAAAAATTAGATATTAAAAATCAAAATGCAAGTTCACATATTTAAATTGAAAATTTTGATTTTTGAATTGTAAGTTTTATTTTTAGTATTTAATATTCGATATTATTATTATAACAGAAAAATAGAATTCATCAATTAAGATACCCACAGGACGTAAATTCCAAATGACAAATCACAAACTACAAATAAATTTTAAACTTTTCAAAATAATCTATCATTAAGTGTGTTGAAAATCCTTTGGATTTAAGGTAATTAGCAAGTTTATTAAATTTTTTTTTCTTGGGGTATGATCTTAACTCTTTTGATTTTCGGATCGCTAATTTCTCAAGAATCTGTTGTTCTTTTTCTTCAGGATATTTTTGTTTTAAGACTTGATCAATGATATCTGTAGAAACTCTTTTTTGTTTTAATTTTTTATAACATAGTGCCTTTCCGCAAGGACGGTTTTTAAGCTGGAACTCAAGCCATTGCTGGGCATATTCTTTATCATCTAAATAATTATTATCTTTGAGGAACTGAATAGTCTGCTGGACTATTTCGGGTGAAAAATATTTGGATTTTAATTTTTTTTGTATTTCAAAGATTGTTCTACTATATTGGGAAATAAGTTTAAGAGAATAATTGTTGGCTTGCTTTAATTTTTTGCTTGTCATAAGATGATATATAGTTCTTTTCACGAGGAGGAAAGAAGGAGGGACAAAGGCTGCTTAGTTTGTTGAACGTGGAATTGCTAGCTTGGGTGAGCGAAGCCAGAGAAATCGTGATATTGAGATGGAATAAAAGTGAAGCACTGGGTAAACTTTTTGTTGACGCAGAAGGGAGAATTATTATAAATACTGTTTTTGGGGCTTGCGTCGATTAACAAATTGGATCTTTATTTTAGATAAGAGGCTTAGCCTCTTTTTTCTTTAAAGGAATTATAGCTTATATATGAGATTAAAACAACTTTCCAAAAATCTTTAAATTCTAACCCAATATTTTGATACTAATGAACGGCTATTATCGTCGATAGTAGCCGTTGATTTAGGCATAATTAAGCCATTCGGCTTATTTGAGCCTAAAAATAGGAGTCAAGCAGTTTTTGACTTGAATAATATATAGATTTATTTTATAATGAATATTAAATAAAACTATGATCAACGATATTCCTAAAATTTTAAACAAATTTTCAACCAATCTGCAAGATGTGTTGAATATTGCTTTTAGTGCTACGCAGAAAGTCGGCAACAAAAAACTTGGCACTGATTATTTGCTATATGGCTTAGTGTCGCAGAAGGGCGGCATTGCTTCAGAAATTCTGAAAAATGCCGGACTAAAAGTGAACGAACTGGAAATCAAACTAATGAAGAATAGTTCTAAAGAAAAAGGATTGGAAAATGCTAATTTGGGACGACTTTTTAAATCAAAAATCAAACAAGAAAGCAAAGAAGAATTTGTTTCTCTGACTGAAGATACAAAAAACACTTTGCTGAAGGCTTTTGCTTGCGCTAATAAACATAAACATAAATTCATTGGAACAGAGCATTTAACTTGGGGAATTTTACAGAATAAAAAATGCGAGGCTTATCAATTATTAAAAGAATTTTCAGTTGATATGAAGGTTTTGACGAACCAGATTAAAGCTATTATAAAAAACACAGAAAAATTTACGCATATGACTAGGGATTTTAATAAACAGCCAATGACTGATTCTTTAAAAATGTTTTGTAAAGAGATAACTGATCGAAAATTTCAGAAAGAATCAGATAAAGTAATCGGCCGCGAGAAAGAACTATCTAGAATTATAAATGTTTTAGGGAGGAAGGAAAAAAATAATCCCCTTTTGATTGGCGAATCAGGAGTAGGAAAAACAGTAATTGCTTATGGTCTGGCAAAAAAAATAATGGAAGGAAGGGTTCCTAATTTTTTGAGAAATAAAAAAATATATGAATTAGATACAGCTAAATTAATTGCGGGAACAGTTTTCAGGGGTGAATTTGAAATGAGATTAAAATCTTTGATGGATATGCTGGCCAAGCAAAAAAATATTATTTTGTTCATTGACGATGTCCATTCTGTTTTGACTCCCAGTCATATGCAGGGAGCCTTTGATGCAGGAAATATTTTAAAGCCAGCTTTAACAAACGGCAATATTCAATGTGTTTGTACAACTACTTTTGCCGATTATAAAAAATGTATAGAAAATTATAATGCTCTGGCTAGAAGATTTCAATTAGTGAAGATTGATGAACCAAACGAAGAAGAAGCTATACGAATTTTAAAAGGTTTAAGAAAAAATTACGAAGATTATCATTTAGTAAATATTTCTGACGAAGCAATAGAGACGGCGGTAAGTTTATCAAAAAGATATTTACATAATAAGTTTTTACCTGATAAAGCTATTGATATTTTAGATGAGACTTTGTCCAGATTAAAATCAGATAATGACAATTCTGAATTAAATAAAAAAGTTTCGGTTTTGTATAAAGAACTGGATCAAATTATGGCCATGAAAGCAGAACATGTAAATAAGGAGAAATTCAAAAAAGCTCTAGATTTTAAAAAACAAGAGCTATCATTAAAAAGAAAAATTGTTGGTGCCTTGGAAAACAAGGATAAGTGGAAAATAATCAGGATTGAGGATGTGGCCCAGACGGTTTCGGAAATGACTAATATTCCGATGGACATTTTGGCAGCTAGTGAAAAAGATAAACTATTAAGTTTAGAAAAGATATTGGAGAAAAAAGTAGTCGGACAGAGAGAAGCAATTGATTTAGTAGCAAAATTTATTAGACGATCTAGGGCGGGTATTTCTGATCCGAATAGACCAATTGGATCTTTCTTATTTCTGGGTCCAACCGGCGTAGGCAAAACAGAACTGGCTAAAATAATCGCCCAGGAAGTATTTGGCAGTATTGATGATTTGATTAGAATTGATATGTCGGAATTTAGTGAAAAATTCAATATTTCAAAATTGATTGGCGCTCCGGCTGGCTATATTGGTTATGAAGAAGGGGGTAAACTAACCGAGGAGGTAAAGAGAAAGCCTCATAGCGTAGTCTTGTTTGATGAAATTGAAAAAGCGCATCCCGATGTTTTTAATTTATTTCTGCAAGTACTGGATGATGGAATTTTGACTGATGCTGCTGGTCATAAGATTGATTTCAAAAATACGATTATAATAATGACTTCAAACACAGGGACTAAATCGATTATTAAAGGAGATATGGGGTTTGGACATAGCCAAAATTTTGCTCCAGAGAATTTTGACAAGACTTATGGAGAATATAAAGAAAAAATCCTAGCAGATGTAAAAAAGGATTACCGACCTGAATTTTTGAATAGAATTGATAGAGTGGTTGTATTCAAACCGTTAAATCAAGCTTCGATTAAAAAAATAATTGATTTGCAATTGAAAGAATTGCAAAAAAGATTGAATGATAAAAAAATAAAAATTGCGGTTTCTAACCTGGTTAGAAAAGAAATTTCTACAAAAGGATTTGATTTTGAAAGAGGGGCTCGGCCTTTGCGGAGAGCGATTGAAGAGTTGATTGAAGATCCTTTGGCCGAAGGGGTAATTTCAGAAAGATTTAAAGCAGATTGTTTGATAAATATTGATAAAATAAAAGAAAAAATTGTTTTGAAAAATAGTTAATAGCTGATAACTAAAGGCTAATAGCTAATAGAATGTTAAACAAAATCAAAATTTTATCTTGAGTATTAAAAAAAGCGCATAAGCGCTTAATCTTGATAAGGAACTTTGGTAACTCTGGCAGATGCTATCTCGAAACCGTCAAGGATATTTGACAGAGCTTTGTCAAAGAGGCTCATTAGCAATGCTGGCTGTTGGCAATGTGAGGCAAGGAATCGGAGTTCAATTGTCACCTTGATGGGAGTTTCGTCATCTTTAGTAATAGGATTCTCGCATCGTAAACACTTTCCCATCTGAAATGTCTCCGAACCATAAACAGCTTTACATCGAGGACATTCATAGAGTGGTGCAAGTTTTTTACTTTCAGGATTCTCTCGAATGGCTCGCTCTTTCATTCTTTCTGCTCTGTGACGAAGTTGCGCAAGGATCTCTCTTATATGGAGAACTTTTAGCGGTTTTTCTGGCGCTGACATGGGAGGCCTCCTTTTTTCAGGGTGCAGGTTATTTAAGTGTATTAAAGATTTAAGTTGTTGTCAATAAAACAAATCAAAAACTTTATCTTAGACGTTCTTTTCCCCATTGAATGCATTAATTGCAATAAGGAAGGGAATTTTTTGTGTAATGATTGTTTTAAAGAAGTTGAATTGAATAAGAAACAAGATTGTCCTAAATGCCATAAAGAAACAAAATTGGGTAATTTTTGCAAAGAGTGTAAAAATACTTCGCGGATGAAGGGCGTGATTGTTTCTGCGTCTTATGAAAATGATCTTTTGCAAAAAGCGATTCATACAATGAAATATAAATATGTTAAAGATATGGCCAGGCCGTTGGGGAAAATTTTGAAATATGGTTTGGAAAAAACTTTGTTCCAAAATGATAAAATTAAGAAAGAGTGGATTGTTGTCCCGATTCCCTTGCATAGGAAAAAGCAGCGAGAGCGTGGATTTAATCAGGCAGGGTTATTGGGAAATGAATTGGCAAAAAGTTTAGAGCTAAGTTATTGCGATGATGCGGTTATTAGAGTTAAACATACTAAATCGCAAATGAAGTTAAATCCAATTTATCGGCGGAAGAATATTAA
>JAUWOX010000087.1 GCA_030611905.1 bacterium | reverse complement strand
GACAAAACAACAGACAAGAAACATTGTAAAGACGATCTGATCCGTGGGGTGTTCATGTTTTTGTTTTTAGTGGTATCTCGGATTGTAAGTATATGCGTTGCCCTGATAGCTGTGTTCCAGTTGTTGTGCTCCCTGATTGTGCGAAAACCGAACGATAACGCCAGGCGTTTTGGCAAGGATTTGAGCTGCTATCTGGCTGAAATAGTGCAATTCTTGTCATATAATACTGACAAGAAACCGTGGCCATTTTCATCGTGGCCCCAGACAGGGTCAGCAAATCCCACGCATGAAGAGCGATAAGATAGATAACCACCGGCTCAACTCGGATCGCCTTCGGCGCCCGGTTGCCGCACTCACACTGTCGCCCTCTATAATATTATGTGAGGCTATCTGGTGAGAGATGGTGCATGGATATCCAATGGCCCTTTCGGTTTGGTTTAATTGTCAAAATTAAGAGCTTAATTGACCAAGTGTTAGTTATTTTAAAGAGGATGTTATATATGAAAACTGGATTTGAGTTAAGAGAAACTTCTGAAAAAGGAGAAGGTATTTTCGCCACCAAATCATTTAAGGTTGGTGACATAGTAATGGTTGGAGTTATTAAAGAAATACTGAATGGGAATCACGCACATGCTTCACAGATAGCCGAAAATAAGCATGTACTTCACGATGGATTAATAAGTAAGGTTAATCATTCCTGTGACCCCAATTGTGGTATTAGAGTAAATGAAACTGGCGCACATGATTTTATTACAATAAAGGACATCAGTGCTAATGAAGAAACAACTTTTGATTATGCTATGAGAAACTATATTATCGACTATTTCCCGAAGAAGTGCATGTGTGGCGCTAAGAGATGTCGCGGTAGGATTACAGGATGGAAAGATTTACCAGACAAAAAGAAGAAAGAGTATGAAGGCTTTGTGGCCCCTTACCTGCTTGAGTTGGATGCCAAGCATTCTTGCGAGAAAGTGTAGGGTTATAATACTTATCGATTTATAATTTTATTTCCTTATGATGGTGAAGAAGTATTGAGCCCCTTGGTGATAGATACTCCAAATCAACATGAGTAAGCCGCAAAACATTATGAAAGCATTGACAAGCTAATAAAAAATCATACCTTTCAAATTCACAAATAATTTTGTGCGGCATGGATTCAGAAAAATTGGTATTATTAAAAAATGAGGGGAAAGTAATATATTTAAAAACTAAACACTCTTTACTTATTAAAATGAATATAAAAGCACTCAAGAAGATATCGGTTGGATATTCGAGAGTACTAATGAAAACCACATAACAAGGCGCTCAACCGGAACGCCGATAAAGCCCGGCGTCCGGTTAGCTTTTCGTTATGTGTAAAAAATATAGTAAATATATATAATAATTACATAATACACATGCATAAAAAAATACGCCAAATAAAAGAAAAAAATAAGCTCCAATTACACTACCTAAATAGCATTTCTGATATTGAGATAAAAAAACAAATATGGGAACTAATTTGTGAAACGGACAATGAATTCGTACCGCCACTTTCTTATAGAATCTCAACTACCGAAAAAAATTTTACATCGCGGGCTGCGAAAAAAAATAAGCCACTCGATTATTTTGAGAATTTAAGAAAACAAAATTTTATAATTGGAACAAATAAAATAAAAAATCTATATGGTTTTATGTCTTTCATCAATGGGTTTGAAAATGAAAATATTAAAAATTTTTGTCCATGTAATTATATTTCTACAATTTGTGTATTTAATAAATTTAGAGGGCTAGGACTAGCTAATCAACTTTATGATTTCATTGAAAATTCTATCCCTAGACAAAAGATTTTGAAATATATAACAACTCGTACCTGGTCCAAAAATGAAATACATATCAGATTACTTTATAAAAGAAAATATTTCCTAGCTAAAAAGATATCAAATGCTCGTGGCCAAGGCATTGATACTTTATATTTTGCAAAAAAAATTACGAATGGAGTCAACATTTAAATAATGAGCAAATTAAAAGTATTTGTAGGATCATCATCCGAAGCAAGGGAACATGACGTAGTGATTAGAAAAACCCTTGAAGAGTATGGGATAGAAGCTATTTCATGGTCTGAAATATTTCATCCAGGAGATTTTGGATTAGATTCATTAATAAAAATATCTAATGAAATTAATGGAGCACTAATTATTGCTACATCTGATGATGCTACTTGGTATAGAGGAAATGAATATTTCACACCAAGAGATAATATTCTATTTGAAATGGGGCTGTTCATTAAAGCACTAGGTAGAAATAAAACAGGATTTATTTTACTAAAAAATTTATCTGGTTCTTCTCCAAAAATACCAACAGATTTGGCAGGATTAAATTTGATCACTTATGATGTATCAAAGCCTGCTAAAAATGAGCTAAAAATTTTAAAATGGATTAATAATTTAAAGCAACAATTTCAAACAAAAAGATATTTTGATGATTCTTTACATTTATTGAAAGAGAATTATCATAAAATTCCAGATTCTTGGAAGGATGATATCCACGACCACATTTTAGCTCCTTTTAGGCAAATGTCAATTGATGCATTAAGGGGAGAGTTTACTTTAACCTCTGGTCAATATTATAACTCAATAATTTCACAACTTAATAAATCAAATACAGATAGCGTAATACGAGCGATAAATCTTTTACCGGTTGAATTGTGGGAAAAAGATGAACAGCAACAAAAGTATGCAGAGCAAAATTTCATAGCTATAAAGAATGGTGCATTAATTAAAAGGATATTTGTTTGTGAAGATAAACAGAATTCAGATATTATGCAAATCATAAATGAGCAATTGGAAAAAGGAATAAAGGTAAAACTTTTATCTCCAAGGGCGTTCGCTGAATTTAATAGTCTTGAAGACTGCATGATAATTTCACACAAAAACAAGATAACTAGTTATTTAACAAATCAATACCTAGTTTTTTCACCCAAACTGAGAGGTTGTAGATTGAATGTAAATTATAATACCAGTAAAGAATTAATATCAATATTTGAAAGAGCATGGACTATAGCAAAAGATCCTAAATAAGCTTCTATCTCAAGAATCAAAAAAATTACACTACCGCCTGGTAATAATATGCGTGTATATAAATTGAACCAAGCAGTTATATCCTGTGAAGAGGCTGCAAAAGCAAGAAATGTTCCTTTAAAAAATGAGCTAAAAACTTTAATTCTTGCAACAAGCACAGGTTTTGTTGCAGTTCATTTACCAGGGGATGGAGTATTGGCTTTGCGGGCAGTTAAAAATTCACTTGAAACTAAAGAAGCTTGCCTTGCTGATCCAGAAGACTTAGCTAAAATAGGAATTACTGCGGGTACAGTTAGTGCAGTTCTTGATCCTGTTTGGTCCATGCCACATCTAATTACAAAGCGAGTTTTAACATTGGATTTCGTTACAACAAATAATGGAACTAAAACAGCCTATTTCAATTTTGACCCAATAATTCTATTAAAATCAAGTAAATACTTAATGGGAGAGTATGAGAACAAATAAAATGTTTAACGCGATAAATACGTGCTAGTAAATAAAGAAATAACAATGCAGTTTATGGGTGAATCAGTAAACTTGAAGTGGGAGTATACAAAATGTCGAACTGTACTAGAACTTAAGGTTCTAAGTATAAGTCTTTGTAATTAAAGAAATTATCACATAACAAGCCAGTGTACCAGTCGCTTCGCAAAAAGCCGCTCAGCGCTGGTGACCGGCGACGTTAGAGAGCCGGATGATTGTAGAATGTATGTTATATTGGTATCCATTCAAGAAGATCTTATTGATCAAATATCGAGAAAACCGCACATTGGTCTTTAAACAAACGAGGGACGCATGTATCTGAGCAGTATGCTTTCTTCGATAGCACGGATTTTTTCATTTCTTGCTACCGCGTATTTTGCGCTTTCGGCATTCCTGGATACACAATGGCTTAAAAATTCATTTTTAAGCAAAATTGTGGCTGATCCACGACATACATTCTTGTCAGCCCTGTTTTTTTTGGCCGTTGCCGCTGTCGCAACCATTCTGTCGCATTACACGGGTAAAGCCGAAAAAAAACTTGATATTCAGCGCTTGAAAACAGATTTTGGCATAGAAGAGGTTAAGAAAGATTTAAAAGGAATTAAAAGTGACACAAAAAAAATTGTGCACTTGCTTGAGGAGGAATTTAACAAGCAATTAGCAGTAAAGGACAAGCAGATCACATTTCTGCAGGGGCAGATTGAACATTTACAAAGTATCAACCAACCTTCGCAACGAGCCCGCATATTGGCAGCAAAAATTCCGTCAGATGCTGATCCGTATGCATTAGCGTTGAAGGCAATTGCTGAAGAGCGATATGATGATGCAAGGAAAATGCTTAAAAAAGCTCAAGATATCAAAGAGGTTGAACTATCAAAAATTTATGAAGCCAGAGCGCAGACAGAATTTTTTGCAGGGTTCTATACTGAGGCTATCAACTGGTTTCAGAAAGCATTAGCTTTCCGCCCAGATGACGCGAACCTTTTAAACCAAACCGGTGCGGCTTTTTATCTCGCAGGGAAATACGCTGAGGCTGAGCCCCTCTACCAGCGCTCACTTGAAATTCGTGAAGAAGCGTTGGGAAAAGAGCATCCAGATGTGGCGATCAGCCTCAATGATTTGGCTGTGCTCCAGCAAGCCCAAGGCAAGTACGCCATTGCCGAGTCCCTCTACCAACGTT
>JAUWOX010000168.1 GCA_030611905.1 bacterium | reverse complement strand
TTTTTCAAAATGTTTTCGAATGCCCATAAGATTAATTAAAAGTTTTTTCTCTCTGGCCGTGGTTTTTTTTCTGATTTAAAAGATTCTGGAGGAAGCATAGTAATTTCCAAGCCTTGATCTGTCACTTCTACTTTGTCTGCGGCTAGGATTTTCATACACATGGCCTGTTGGAGAAAGCCCCATCTATCATTTTTCCATTCCGCCTCAAAAATCCGCCTCATTCCCTGCCAGGCAACATCATCAATATCCACTTCAGCAAATTTGTCGGGCTGGAGAATTTTCATACGCATGGCATCGAGTGCAAATCGCCACCAATTGTTATTCTTCCGTTGTTCTTCTAATTCCTTCCTCATTCTCTGCCAGACTTGGTCATCGATAATTTTTGATTTAGTAAATTTGTCAGACTGAAGAATTTTTATGTCAGTAGCATATTTATTAAAGGCCAACGAATTACTCGCTTCTTGCTCAAATTTTAATGCTCCCTCTATTTGCCGCCAAACATGATCATTAATGCTTAAATCAGCAGCTTTGTCGGGCTGAAGAATCTTCATATGCATAGCCCTCTCAACGAAGGTCCACAAAAGTGCATAATTGCCATCTCTTTGAAGTGCCTCCAGCTGTAATTTTAGGTTTCTTCTCTCTTCTTGCCAGAGCCGGTCATCAATGTTCAGCCTAACAGTTTTGTCGGGTCGAATGATCTTCAAAAGCATGGCTTGTTCGACAAAACCCCAAAAGCTGCCTCTTGCCCGATATTTTTCTAATTGATGCTCTAATGCTTGCCAGTCTGATTCCGTGACTTCTGTTTCAGGATCGAATTTAAGTTCGGGTTTCGTTTCTCCTTGCTCTAATGTTAAATCCTGAAGCTTGAGATTTTCATCTGGAGGTTTTTTTTCGAAATGTTTTCTTATACCCATTAGAAAAAATTAGTAATATTGTTCCAGATATTAATAAAAGAGTCTTTGAATTTAAAAACATCTCTAAAGGTGACGACAACCATGAGCAAAATAATCAGAGCGAATCCAGCAGTGTGAACTGTATTTTCGGTTTTCTCTGACACTGGTTTGCGTCGAATTTTTCCAATAATAATAAATAGAATACGACCTCCATCAAGAGCTGGAAAGGGTAAAATATTAAGGATGGCTAAATTAATGGAGAGAAGGGCAGTAAATTGAAGCAGATAAACAAAACCCATTTTGGTCATCTGGCCAGTGAGAACGGCAATGCCTACGGGACCGGCAATATCAGCATCAACTTTTACGCCGGTAAATAGGTTTCTAATTATTTCAGCAAAGGCAAAAATGATCGTAGCTGTTAAAGTAAATGCCGCAACAAACCCTTTCCAGATTGAAGTGTACCAGGGATACGAAACGATACCGGTTTCAACTAAGCCCACGCCTAAGGCGCCTTCATTTTCAGGTGGATTCTCTCGAGGAGTTATTTCAATATTTTGTTCTTCGTTAAATCGTTTTATTTTTAAATCAGTTTCTTTGCCCTTATTTTTATTGATATCTTCTTGGACTTGATCAACTGTTTGAATTTCTTGTCCATTTATACTTAGGATTTGATCACCTATTTTTAAATCTTCTTTTTTCGCTGGTGAATCTGGAGCGACTTGAGTGATTTGTATTTTAGTATCCTGGGCAAGACTTTGGTTGGATTCGTTAATAACAGTCGGGATGCCAATTTTAAAGCCGACCATTAAAAGAACAGCGGCCAGAGCAAAATTCATGACAACTCCAGCTATTAAAACTACGGTTCGCACCCAAGGCTTTTTGGAACCAAAGCTATCAGAATCTTTTTCGTTTTTTTCATTTTCGCCTTTCATCTTGCAAAAACCACCCAGAGGGAGCCAGTTTAGGGAATAAACCGTAGTTGGATAAATCCTTTCTACGGTTTCTTTTTTTCCTCCGGCGGTTTCTAGTAATTTACTATCTTGACTACCTTTAATAAATTTAAATTTTTTAGTTTTAGGATCTTTGTAGGCGCCAAAAATTCTTGGCGGGTAGCCAAAGCCAAATTCTTCTACTTTTATCCCTGCTTTTTTGGCAGCAATAAAATGTCCAAATTCATGAACAAAAATGAGAAGGCCGAGAACTATGATTAGGACGAGAATTGTAATTAACATGTTAATTCATTTAAAATTAAAAATACCAAATAGATGTTAGGATTTTTAATTGCTATTTATAATTTTAGACAGTCATGATTTCTTTTTCTTTATTTTCTTTGATTTCGTTTATCTGTTTATTAAATTTGTCTACTAATTTATCTAATTCATCTTTTCCCTTAAATTTATCATCTTCGTTAATTTGTTTATCGTTTTCCATTTCTTTAATTTTTTTAAAAGCTTCTTCTCGTATATTTCGAAATGATACTTTTACTTCTTCAATCTTTTGATTAAGGACTTGCGCTAATTCTTGTCTTCTTTCTTCGGTTAGGGGTGGGATCTTAATTCTGATTAATTCTCCATCGTTATTGGTAGTTAAATTTAGCTTTGATTCTGAAATGGCTTTTTCAATATTTTTAAAAGAATTTTTATCAAACGGTTGAATAGTAATTAGTGTCGCTTCCGGGGTGT
>JAUWOX010000024.1 GCA_030611905.1 bacterium | reverse complement strand
ACATTCCCAGATTAAATCCTAAATCATCAACAAAATCATTCTTCATAAATAATTCCTTCCATGCCAAGCTCTCCTTAATCGCCCGATCTAAATTAATAACATCTCTTGAGTCTTGAATAATAGACCAAACAATAAATGGTCCTTCAACAAACTCTGGCCTCCAACCACAATGCGCAAAATCAGTTAAATAATATTTCTTTTTTATTTTGAAAATTTCCTTTGGTTTAAAATGACCATGGATCCACCAAAATCCATATTTGTTACCATGCTCTTTTAAAACATCAATCGCCCTATCGCATAATTCATAAGATTTCTTTTCCAACCAATTCCTCTCTTCTGCCAGCTTTCGCCATTTTTCAATATGCTTTACACCACATTCAACAACATTTTTATCTTCCTTGATTTCAATTGGCGGCCTTTCCGACCAATTATCCTTATAAATTTTAAACACTTTCATAAACTCTTCTCGCTGTTCATCATTTGGCAGACCCTTGAAAATATTTTGGCCCACATCAATTCTCTCCTCGATCAACCAGCCACAATGATCAGAATGCATTTTATAATCATAAAGCTCTGGCGCAATTAAAATCTGACTATCATTTTTATCCAAGAAATCCTTCAACATAATCGGTTCAAAAACTTCTCTTGGATCTTTCCAGATTTTTAAAATAGCATCTTTTCCATCAAACTTCCCCGCAAAAATAATATTTCTAACTCGATCCCTCTGATAATAATCACTTTTGTAAATCTCTTTCTCCACATCAAAATCCGACTCCCTAACAATCTCATCAATTTCTTTTTTAGTAAGAAAATCAAACTTCATCATCACTAATACGCGCTAATTTACCTCTAATATCACTAATATTTTTCTGCCACGTTTTACGCGGTCTTGAATTAACTACTCTCCTAAATTCTAATCGCTGATGTCTAAGATTTACAAGTATAGCTAATTTAAATCCAGTAGAATCTAAATATCTCAGAACTTGCTTATAATCATTCTGTGTCATCTTCCAAACCTTTTTCAATTCCACAATGATTTTATCTTCTACTAAAAAATCTACGTAAAATTTTCCCATTGTTTCACCCTCAAATCTCAAATTAATCAAAAATTCTCTCTTAAACTTCATTCCCGACTGATCCAATTTTATCTCAAAGGCTCTCTGATAATGCTTCTCTTGATATTTATTCCCTAGTTTATTATGTATCTCCATTAATAAACCAACAATTTTATAACTCAATTCTGGATATAATAAATTTTGAACCCTCCTCATATCATTTAATTAATCACTAATTATCGCCAATCTGCCTCCAATTTTCGCTAATCTATTGGCGAGATTCGAGGTGAATTAGCGCGCATTAGTGATGCCGCCTCTGTTTTATCACAAACCAATTCTTCAGCTTTTTAAACTTCCTCTTCTGCGTCCTTAAAATCCTATTATTTTTCTTCAACTTAACATTTTTCTTTTTAACCCATTTGCTATTTACATAATTCCCCTGCTTAAAAAACAATCTTAATTTCTTAGCCTTTAATTTTCTTTTAGTCTTTTTTGTATATTTAAAAAACAATCTTAACTTAAATGGCTTTTTACCTTTTGCCTTATATAAATTTGTTCTTATTTTCCAATAATATTTTACAGTTTTTTTCTTCAAAATATTATTCGGCCATTTTTTAAGCCTCTTAATCCTTACCCAATATTTACTCGGATTATTCGGTAGATCCAAAAACTTCAAACTAACTTTAGTTTTAGTCGAATTATATCTAATCCCTTCAGAATCATCACCAAATCTAATATAATTATCAAAACTTTTGTCAGCAGTTTTTTCCAAAACTCCCAAACTCGTTGTTGGCGCTGGATTCGTATATTGCCGCTCTCCATAAATTTTCACTTTCCAATCTCTATCTGTAGCCACCTGATTAACATATCCAACTACACCTAAATCATCATTATTACTAAAACAAACTCCGTAAGCCGATTCAGAATTATCAATCTCGTCCTCCGTAACTGTCCAATCAAGATTTCCATCACCATCATATTTTCTAAGATGCCAATCCCAATCAACTCCACTATTTACAGCAAGTCCTCCTCCAACCACATTTCCTAATGAATCAACTGCTAAATCGTACAAATAATCATTTCCATTACCACTATCAAACAATCTATCCCAAATTAAATTACCACTTGAATCAACTTTCCTGATTAACCAATTCATATTACCGTCTTGATAAGGCCCTCCCAAAAAAATATTATTATCAGAATCAACATCAACCGCATAATACATACTATAAGTACCTTTATCATATGTTTGATCCCATAAAAGCTGTGACAAATCAAAATTATACTTCCTCACATAAAAATAAGCATTTGCTCCTGCATATGATCCTGCTACAATAATATTATTATCAGAATCAACTGCCACAGAACGAGCCAAATCAGCTCCTTCCGAATCATACGTTGCATCATTTATTAGTCCACCGCCTGAAGTATATTTCCGCGTATACCAATTAGTAACAGCTCCTGGCAAAATCTGACCAGTAACTATTACATTATCATCGCTGTCAACTGCCACTCCTCTTGCCAAATCAAAGCCCCCTGAATCATAACTTCTATAAACAGGATTCCACAAATCATTCCCATCACTATCATATTTTCTAATATACCAATCAGCATTTGAATAGCCAACAGCAATAATATTATCGTCGCTATCTACTGCCACATCTAATAACTCATCATTTCCACCAGAATCATAATCTCTAGTCCATTCTACCGAACCAGCGCTAGTATATTTTCTTAATGTCCAATCTGTATCACTATCTGTCGTCTTACCACCAACCACCAAACTACCATCAGACAAAAAAACACTTGCATTGGCTCGATCATCAAGATCTGATTTATTATACGTTGCTGTCCAAAAAGTCTCTGGACTAGATTCCATTACATTGCTTTCTGAACTCTCCGAACTAACGCCGGAATTACCAAAATAAAGATAAACCGTCTTACTAGAACTCGCCGCAATCGATGGCACTTTAGCCCAAATTGTCGCTGTCTGCGCTGTATAATCAAAATGCTTTAACCAATAATTCAAAGCATTCACATCATCGCTGTCTAAAATCCTAACATCACTGCCATCACTCGCTATATGCGCCCAAAAATCAGTATCAGCACTGGTCAAACTAATCTTCACTTGATAATTAGTCAAAGCATCTGCATTTAAACTATTATTAATCGTTACCGGCTGACGATAAGTCCATTCCGTATCCCACCACGCATTAGCATTTGATCCAAAAACTAAAGAACCTAAAAACACCAGAATCAAAAAACTCCCTAAAAAAAATTTATTTCTCATATTTTATTTTTTATTTTAAAATTCAATAATATTATAACACACTAATAGAATCTCTTTACATATCCAATTTATTTTGCTAAATTAAAATACCGCACCTTAGCAACAACCCCGAACCAAGTTCGGAAAAACAAGGAGAAAGACCACCATGAAACAATTCCTAGTATTATCCATTCCAAAAGACACAACAACAATGCAAAATGTCCAAGTCGAAGATTATCCTGACAAACAACAAGCTCTTGATAGATTCAAACACTTAGCCGACAACCGAGACGATACCACTACCATCAACTTCATTGACCTCATAACAGGTGCATTAGAAACAGCCAAACCACGCGTTATGGAACAAACATCAAAAAGATGGCTAACAGTCGGTGAATTCACTGCTGAAATGAAAATATCTGGTCTAGCACAACTCCAAGATAGTGGCGATTATAGATTAGAGGTGCCTTTCAAAACATTGGCTCGTGCTTTCTGGGAAGAATACTTCGCGCGCGGCTATGACGCACTAACCAATGTTCCCATGTTAATTGAATCTGCTGGTGGCATGCTAACGCGTGGACAAAGCCTCCTTAACGCGGGGGGATATATCAAGCTAGCTGAACTATGCGAAAAACTCCAAGAACTCTTCCCAAATAAATCAATCACCTTGCGTATCAAATGGAGAGACATTGACTTTGAAATGCAACTAGAACATAGCCAACTCAATCCCACAAACCTTTCGGAAACACTGATTGAGAGCCTAAGGCTAAAAATCAAAGGCACTGAAGACACTGAAGAAGTCGAAGACGCCGAAATCAAAGTTCCTGTGTTTATCAGACTGCAAGCGAATGACCACGCCTGGATGCTAGCAACAAACGACATTGTCAAAGCTGGCATTCCCGCCCCTAGCGAACAAGCCGAGGCCCAAGCCTAAAAAGATCTTTCTCATGACTGCCCAATAGCAGTCTTTTTTTTTAAAATATTTCCCAATAATGCAGCAGTATTCAATATTTAATGTTCAATATTTAATATTTGCACCGCCTTATTCACCACATCCTCCATGTCTTTATAGCTAGCAACCCTCTCCAATTCATCAACATTTACCCACTTCAAATCTGCAATCCCTTCAGCATCTTGTAACTCAATATTAACATCTTCCGGCGCTTCCATCAAATACCAATAAACTACTTTATTAATCAAATCTCCCTTGGCCCTAAACGAATAAGTCATCTCCCCCAACTTCTCAATAAGTTTCAGCCCCAACATTCCAGTTTCTTCTTCAACCTCCCGCAAAGCCGCCCTCTCGGGTCTCTCATTTTCTTCAATATGCCCCTTAGCAAAGGTCCACTTTCTAAAAGGATCCAAAATCAGAGCAATCTTAATGCCTTGTTTTGTTTTTTTATAAACAATCCCCCCAGCTGAAAATTCTAGTTTTGTTGACATATAAAATATTATAACAGAAATATCTCTTTAATCCTAGCTGATTTTGAGGTATAATTACACTAACAAAACAGACAATAACACAATTATCCCACTTATTTACAAGCTTTTTGCTTAGACAATAAAAAAACGTCAACATCAAGTCAACGTTATTGGATCTATTATCCTAGTACAAATTAAAAGTACAGCGTCAGATCACTTATCTCTCAACGGTCATCCAATCAAGTTCACCATCACCCATATGCCTCATATACCTATCCGGATAAAGCGTGATCCGCGGCGGTTCCCCCTGCCGAGCTCTCCGATTACGCGCAGCTGCGTCATTAAAAATCTTACAATCATTAAGCAATTGCTGGAGCGCCTCACTCCCTGCCCTGTCAAGGTCATCACTATCAAAACAAAGACTAATGGTTCCACCTTCTCCATTGAGCATCTTAACAAACTGCACCATACTCTCGCGCTTGCTGGAAATATCCAATCTCAACCGCTCAGCATGACCAAACAATTTCGCCATAACTCCCGGCAAAGAACACCGTAATCTAACGATTGTATCCCAACCATTTCTGTCGGACATAGCTCCTCCTTTCGCATCAAACCGAACCCTTAGTTCGGCCACCGGCCCTCATACTTAATGAAGTGCAAATCCGGCATATAAATTTCAAAGAACAATGAATAATTTTGCATAACATGTAAATTATCACTTCCTAACAAAAAAGTCAAATCAATCAATCAAAAAACCATAAAACCCCCTTAATTAAGGAAAAAAATCAATAATTTCGTCTTTACCTAGCCCAAATTTTAAAATATAATTAAAACAAAAATCAAAGTTTTAATTTGATAAATAAGCAATATGACAAAATACATACAAGGAATGCGACTTAGCGAAATGTTTTTCAATGAAGTCGTACAAAAAATCATCAAAACAAATTCTTCAGATTTAAAATATTCAGCTGGACTAATCGGCTTTGGTTCTGAAGTCCTAGGCTTTGACACAGAAAGATCAACAGATCACCATTGGGGACCTCGTGTAATGCTTTTTTTAGAAGAAAAAGATTTTAACAAGAAAGATAAAATTTCAGACACTTTAAGCAAACAATTACCATCAACATTTCATGGATACTCAACTCACTTCAACGAACCTAATAAAGTTGGTGTACAATTATTATCAAAGGCAAGAGCAGGACAATCTATCAATCATAAAGTAGAAATTTTCACGATCAAATCCTTCTTTAATGAATATCTCGGAGTTGATCCCAATAATGAATTGACGATATTCGACTGGCTCACATCTTCAGAACAAAAGCTCAGAACCATACAAAGTGGCAAAGTTTTTTACGATCAAATTGGAATTAAAAACATTCAAAAAAAGTTTAATTACTACCCCAATGATGTTTGGCTTTATCTTTTGGCTTCTGAATGGACAAAAATTGGACAAGAAGAACCTTTCATTGGGAGATGTGAAGATATAAATGATAAATTAGGATCAAAAATTATTACCACTAGATTAGTCCAATCGATAATGAGACTTTGTTTTTTAATGGAAAAAGAATATACACCTTATAGTAAATGGTTCGGTACTGCTTTTGAAAAACTCAAATCCGCCAAAAAACTTACTCCCATTCTAAACAAAATTATATCTTCTGATGATTGGAAAGAAAAAGAAAATCAATTATCACAGACTTACGAAATTATTGCTACTATGCACAATGACCTAAAAATAACTAAAGCACTTGCAACAAAGGTTTCAAAATTTCACGACAGGCCTTATCTTGTAATTCATGGTGATATTTTTGCAAAAGAAATAAAAAAACAAATAAAAGATAAAACTATTTTAAATATTAAGCCTAACATAGGCTCTGTAAATCAAATTACCAATTCTGTTGACCTATTAGAGAGCAATAAACTATTAAAAAAAATGAAGAATTTATACAAATAAAAAGCAAAAGTCTTTTTAATTTTTTTACCTTGTTTACAGTAAAATATAAATAAGTTCGCATATAACCTATCGTACGCCATATTCGCTGCTCTTTTCTAGAAAAGCCTTGGCTGCAAATCTAAATAAACTACTCCTAAATAAAAAAGTAATAACCACACTACATATGAAATTAAAGGAAGACCTAAAAACCAGAATTGAAAATGAATTAAGCAAAAGAAAAAAACGCATACTAAATACGAATGCAATATCGGCATTTTTAAATTTTTTCCCAGCCTTAAAGGCCTTGTATGATCTTTTTGTAGGTCGTAAATCAGCAATCGAAATCGAAAAAACAAAAATCACCCTGGATGGAATAATCGAAATGATTATTGCTTTTGATAAACGGTTATCAGGGATTAAAAAAAAAGACACTTCCAAAGTCTCTATATTACTAGAAGATATTATTTCAAAAGGCGCTGTAACTGGCATTAAATCAGATACAAGCAGTTGTGAAGCTAAAGAACTACTTAAGAAAACTATTGATGTCAAGCTCAAAAGAATTCAATCACAAGATAAAGTGACTGGCATTGACTTAACAGTCAACAAAGAACTAAAAATTGAAAAGCCCTTGAACATTGAAACAGACATTGGAAGTGTCAGAATCAATCCTAACAATGGAGATATCACATTCGGCAAAGGGACAAAATAATAAAAACACAACGAATACAGACGTACAACACAGGACGTCCGGTTCACTCGCTAAATAAAATTACTCAATAACTCAAGACATGATAAATAAAATAGTTGAATGTTCAATATTATCAAAAAAACTCACAAACTTATTTCCGAGACTTAGAATCTGGCCATATAAACCAAACAAGGGTGAGGTTTACGAAACCAAAGCACTTGTTGGTAAAGTTAATGGATTAAAATTTTACATTTATCCAAAAGAAGGAAAACACAACCAGCCCCATTTTCACGTAAGAAGTCATGATAAAGAAATAGATGCTAGTTTCAGAATTGACAATGGCAAACTCATGAAAGGTGAAATAAAAAGCAATGATCGAAAAAAAATACAATACTTTTACAAACGAAATAAAAGAGAAATATTAGAAACATGGAACAAATTAGCAGAATAAATTTCAGCCATTATAATATGAACAAAAACCAACTCGAAAAAATCGTAAAATATATTACAGATCAAAGCATTCAAGCCATCAATAACAATACTAACGAAGCAAACCCACTATCGATTATCTTGCAATCTTTACGAAAAATAAATCTGAATATCAAGAATTAATTCAATTTGTTAAAAAACTTGGCAAAGAAACAGATCTGACTAAATCAAAAACAGGATTTACATTCTTATTAGACAAACCCATTGAAACAAACGCCGGTCAATTGAAATATCTGAAAATCAGAAAACCAGATCCAACAAGACCGCAAAGAGGTGCTCCTGATTTTAAAATCGATAATTATAATAAATTTAAAGAGAAATATTTGCAAAAATCTGGAAACTTTACATTAATGGTCAGAGATAATTTTGAAATGATAGAATTGAAAGGTATAGATGTTCTTGTTTATTTTCCTAATAAGCTGTCCAGTGACAGAAATTGAATAGCTAAAATTCGCATTTTTCAATTACTTAATCAAAAACATATGTTCAAAGGCTTCATACTTTCCGAATCACTCAAAAACGCAGTCATATTAAATGACTACGAAATATTATCCGTTAAAGTTGAAAAACATAACGACCCAAAATATCCAGAATTCTGGCATCTTTTTAAATTATCAATTCCTGAAAATAAAATAGATGAAGCAGCTAAAATAATATCAGACAATATCAAAAACGAATGGTATGCCCATTTTTGGAACAAAAATAAAGTATGTATAATTTTTCAAAACAAAATATTTTGGATCCCTCGCGAAAAACAATGGTCATCAAAAGAATACAAGGAAGTCATAAATTATGCAGTTAAGATAGGTATTGAAAAAAAATATTTGGATTTCAAGATCGAAGATTAAAACAAAAAACCATGCAAAAACAAAACTTTTTTAAACGCCACTTCAATCTCCTCAAAGACATCTATAACAATGCCAAATTACCATTCTTCTTTATCCTAATTGCCACCGCCTTATATCTTCTGTTAGTAATCCTATACCAACTCGGACTCCAAATCATTCATCCTTGGTTTTCTCTAACGGTCTTTTTATTATTAATAACCTTCGGATTATTATTCGCCTTTTACCTAAACGCCAGCATCAAAATACTTTCCAGAAACACCTTTTTTATTATTGCTATAATCCTATTCATCGCCATCATATTCATCTACGGCATTTCCTATCATATCCTACCCTACGATAACAACAATCATATTTTAATGAACAAGCAGATAGCCAATCCTCTTAGTTTCGGCGACTCAATGTATTTTTCAATTGCCACAATTACAACATTAGGCTATGGTGATATTGTACCCTTTGGTAATTTCAAATGGATTACAGCAATAGAAGCTCTGTCTGGCTTTATTTATATCGCCCTCACCCTTCACCTCTTTTCATTACTTCCCAAAAAATCCCATAAAGAATTTTAATTATTATAATTAACAAAAACAAATGAAAAAAACAATCGTCATCCTCCTTGCTCTCTTGGTCGTACTTTCTGTTTCTGCCTTCAGCTGCGACAAACAAAGCGAGGAAGAAAATGTCATTGGAGGAGAAAAAGACGAACATGGCTGTCTTATTGGAGGCGGCTACACCTGGTGCGAATCAAAAGAAAAATGTATAAAAAGCTGGGAAGAAGACTGCCCTGAATAAGTATCTATGAACATTGTTCATAAAGTAAAAAAATTTGTTGAAAACGAATGCAAGAAACCAACTAGCAAATATGGCTATGAACCTTTACATTTCCATTTTATCCCTGTTGTTAATTATGCCAAAAAGTTAACTGATCAGTTAGGCGGCGACAAAGAAATCATTATGCTGGCTGCCTGGCTGCCCGATATTGGTTCAATTATTCATGGCCGCAAAGATCATCATATCACCAGTGCCAAAATTGCCGAACAAAAGCTAAAAGAACTTCACTATCCACCTGCAAAAATAGAACTAATTAAAAAATGCATCTTAAATCACCGCGGCTCCCAAAAAAATATCTGCACAACGATCGAAGAAAAAATAATTGCTGAAGCTGATACTCTAAGCGCTTTTGAAAATCTCCCCGGTCTATTCAAGGCTGCTTATGCTTACGAAAACTTAGACCAAGGCAAGGCTAAAATATCTGTTAGAACAAAACTTGAAAACAAATACAGCCAACTGCATTTTGACAAATCAAAAAAAATAATAGAACCTAAATATGAAGCAGCCATGCTTCTATTAAAATAAAAATATTAATTAAAACAAAATCTATGTCATTCAAAGACAAAATCAATCACAACATCTTTGTCATCATTCTCCTGGCAGCAACGATTTATTCAATAGGCAGTGTATTAATCTACAACAATCCCTGGGTCGAAACACTCTTGCAGAATTATCTAGTCTGGTCAGTCGGTATCATGGGCCTTATCTCATTCATAGTCCACTGGTATTCCCCCATTGGCAACAAAGTAGCTGCCGGAATTGGCTGGGCCCCCAGCCCCTTTCAAAAAGAAGTTGGAGCCGCTGACGGAGCTTTTGGAATCCTGGGATTTTTATGCATCTGGTATCAAGGAGACTTCTGGACTGCCGCAGTTATTGGCTATTCATTCATGCTTTTTATGATGGGCATAGGCCATGTCCTAGACATCATGAAATCAAATAATAAGTCCCCTCTCAATGCCGGGAGTGTATTATACTATGATCTTCTATTTCCAGTGGTTCTCGTTACCCTGCTAATTCTCTTCAAGCTCGGCTATTAATCAATATTAAAAAATCAGCTGACAAGGCTGGTTTTTTATTGGAATTTATCCCTTAAATTTTCCTAATTATAAACAACATTTCCACTCATTCTTAGTCAAAAGATTCACAACAATAAAAATAGCAATAAAAACAAGAAAATTTTTTGGGATAAAAAAATCATGCTTCCACAGCATGATCAAAAGAACAAAAATCAAAGATCAATAATATTATTAACTATCTATACAAGTCTAAATGTACCAGCCACCATACCCTCGGCTTTTGTCCCTGCCTGTTCCAAATATCGCTTCGCGGCTTCCTTCTGTCTCTCATCCACAGGATTCTTAAAACGAAATCCCATTCCACCAACTGCATTATCAAGCTTCGTATTATAATCATAAACATCCAAAAACATTAGCCCT
>JAUWOX010000098.1 GCA_030611905.1 bacterium | reverse complement strand
CCTTCTTTTTCTGGATAGGCGGAAAAATAGTCGGAGTTAAGCAGGCTACTTTTGGCAGATCAATTTTGACTGCTATTGCCGCCGGCGCAGTTACATGGATGATCACCTTCTTGCTTTCAATGATTCCAGGACTAGGCACAGTAGTAGGTTTCATTTTGGGCGCGATTTTAACCATTTTCATTATTAAAGCCGCCTTTGAAATCAAAGACTACGGAAAAACATTTCTAGTTTGGATCTTCTACATCATTGCTCAAAGCATTGCTATCTTTATTGTGCTCTTTACTTTTGGTAGTGTTCTAATCGACATGTTCAAGTCATAATCAAAAATAATAAAAACGGGCCAAGAGCTCGTTTTTTTATTTGACTAAATTGCTATTTTTTTATACTATTTAATATCCAAATAAACGCGTACTCTAAAACAAAGGAGGGGATCAATGAAGAAAGATGAATCTCCATGTCAATCAAGTTATATTGCAATAAATACTAAGAAAGGCCGCGATTATCCCGGTTTTCAGTCGCTTTCAGACAAAACTCATTATGTTCATATAAATGGCATCCTTTATCTCTGGGCACTCCTGAAAATTTTGGAATTAGCCCCGAATGTAAAAAGAATCCGCATTATTCCATCGCAACACATAAAGCTAGGAAATGTTGTTCAGTCGTTATGCCGAGACAACCATATCGAAATTACTGCTGGCTGTCAGCATCCGGAATACTCGTCCAAACATCATCATCCTCGCAATAAAAGATATTTTGAACACCAGGCATTTCTTAAAGGATTAGCAGGAAAGCAGAAAAAATTATTTGATGAACTTATCAGATTTAAAATTAAAGCCGCTCTTATGACAGCGCGTTATTTTTGTCTCAATGGTGAAGATTTTGTTCCTCAGCGTCTGATAGCCAAGCAATTTGGCTTTAAAGAAAGAAGGCAAGACTTTATATCAATGAAAATTATTGCAATTTTGTATTATCTTGATCCAAGCATCGAGGCCGGGAAAATGTCTAAAAGATACGCCGGTATAATAAAAAGGGCTGTTAAGAAACAAAGACAAGCAATAGAAGATAAAAGGCAACGCCAAGAAACTCAAAGACTGACACAGGATCGTTTGAATCCTTTCGGTCTAGACGAACTTCCAGCAGGGCTTCCCAAAAGATTATATGAACTATTTTTTCGGCTGCTCAAGGCCAGACAAGTTGGGAGATTATCTGCCCTAAAAGATCAGGATTTCAGAGCGCATAGAGTTATTTGTCTTAGATTTGATCTAGAACAACCGCAGCCAAGAATTTTCAGAACGCTCAAAGAGACGGCTCATGCCATGGGCTATCGAAAAAGACAGAATGTTCATCCCTATGAAGAAAGAGCGCTCCAATTTCTAGGCATAAGAAGATAGTGAGTGATTACACTCACTATCTTATTTGACAATTTTAGCTACTTTGTTAATATCAATTAAACCTAATTGGCTCATTAAATGAGTCAGGATTGCACCTTGCAAGGAGGACCATATGAACACGCCAACCTCATATCAACTGTAAGAAGTGGTAAATGCAGCCAAAAACACTCAAGGAAGATTAGATGGTAATCACCAGCAAGCATTGATAGACCTTGGACTAAAGGTTAAAATACTCGATCTTGGATGTGACGGATTAGAAAGAGAAGCTGCCCATGAAACTGATACTATTCCGGAGATGATTGCACAATTAACCAAGATAAAAGAGATGAATGTTTATTTAGTCTTAGTTAGAATCATTGAGAGCTGTATTTCCCGACTCAAACGCAAGCTAGCCCAATAACCAGCGACTGTGAATAACAAGTGAGTTTTATCTCACTTTTTTATTTGTATAAAATTAAAAAAATGTTATAATATAACAAATAGATTTTTTTATAAAAAATAAAAAACAAAACCATGAAAAAACAGACGCTTCCTGCTTACTCGGGGGCAATGATTATCAGGGGTATTCTTGCCATCCTTTTCGGACTATTGGCCCTCTTTATGCCGGGCTTAACCCTGGAATTACTGGTCTTCCTGTTCGCTTTTTATGCTTTATTCGATGGATTCTTGGGTATTGTCGCTTCTATCACAGCAATGTCGCATCACCAGCAATGGTGGGTCTTTCTATTGGAAGGCATTCTCGGCTTAGCTGTCGGTGTAGCCGCCTTAGTCTGGCCTGGAATAACTATGGTTATTCTACTTTATTTGATCGCGGCATGGGCAGTTCTAACTGGTCTTATGGAATTATTTGGCGCTATCGCTGTTCCATTTGATGCGGGAACTAGATGGTTAATTGGTATAGCTGGAGTTCTATCATTATTTCTGGGAATTCTAATGTTTGTTTATCCAATAACAAGCTTATTTATCCTTGTTTTATTTGTTGGAATTTACGCCTTGTTGTTTGGAGCTCTTCTGGTCATCTTTGGAATTAGAGTAAAATTAGCAAAATAGAATGGAACAGAATAACAAAGAAGTCTCGCCTAAGGTTAGCCTTAGATCGTTTTTAGAAAACAAAGATTCTTGGATCAAAAGCCAAAAAAATACCGGGCGCGTATTGACTTTTAGTGACGCTGTTTTTGCGTTTGCTATTACTTTACTCATTCTCCAAATAAATGTTCCTGCTGATTGGAAAACGATTGATATTACTGATAATATGATTGATCTCTGGCCTGAAATTTTTGCTTACCTAATAGCCTTTTATGCGATTGCAAAATTTTGGCTTAGTCACTTAAATCTTTTCAATTATATAAAGACACTGGATCGCAACTTTGTTGTTTTGAATCTATTGTTTTTATTAGGCATTACATTTTTGCCATTTCCCGCAGACTTATACGGCACTCATCCAGACGATATGTATGCTCTGGGAGCCTTCGCAGCCAGTCTGGCCTTTGTTGGCTTTATATCATGTGCTTTGTGGTGGTATGTATATCGACATCCTGAAATGCATTATCCAAACATTGATAAAAGAATTTTCTCTTTTGGAGGGAGGCAAACCCTAATAGTTGCCATATCTTTTCTGATTTCTCTGGGAATTTTATATTTATTCCCGGAGATTAACTGGGGATTCTGGATAATCTTTTTGATACTAAATGTAGGACTATCATTTATTTCCAGAGAATACGAAAAAAGATATTTGAAAAAGAAAGCCAAAACAGCATAGGAGAACCCCTAAATTTTTTTTAGGGATAAATCAAAACTAAAACAGGGCCTCAATCGACCCTGTTTTTTTATCAACATTTATCAGCGCCTGCCTGCCGCCTGCCTGCCGCCTGCCTGCCGGTAGGCAGGGCAGGCAGGTTCGAAATCAGCGTCTAATCAGTGCTTGATCTAACAGATCAATTTTGGAATTTTAGCTACACCGCTTGCCTTTGCTTTGGGAGTAATTCCTTTTTCTAATTCATAGCTAGTAGTCATGATGTCATCATAAACCAAGTCGGCCATATCACGGCTAAAGTTTTCTTTAACAACTATCCTCATCATTGAAATCTTTTCAGCATTTGGCGGTAGGGTATAGGCAGGAATAATCCAACCTCTCGATCGAAGCTTTTCAGCTAAGTCGAAAACATTATACTTACTGTCATCCTTCAATTTGACTGGCACGACTGGAAGCATCTGGCTTGGGTTTAAGGTTTCAAATTTATCTGAAGCTACTAGCTTATCAGACAAATATTTGGCATTATCAACAACATTTTTCATAATTCTTTCATAACCAGCTCGGCCCAGTCTTATGAAATTATAGTATTGAGCTATAATCATAGAGCCTCCTCTTGAAAAATTCAATGTCATTGTCGGCATTTGTCCGCCTAAATAATTAACCATAAAAACTAAATCTTCTGGGAAATCTTTTTTCTCCCGAAATATTAACCAGCCTAATCCTGGATAAACTAATCCATATTTATGCCCTGATACATTGATTGATCTAACTTGTTCTAGTCTAAAATCCCATTTCAAATCCGGATAAACAAAGGGAGCTACAAAGCCTCCGCTTGCGCCGTCAACATGAATAGGAATATCCCATCCTTTTTCTTCCTTTATATTTAACAAATAATCATTTATCTCTTCAATCGGATCATGTTGCCCTGTAAAAGTTGTTCCTAAAATTGCGCCGACACAAATAGTATTTTCATCAACAAGTTTTGCCACCTTATCAACTGTTAAAACATATTCTCCTTCTTCCATGGGAATCATTCTTTGCTCGACATCAAAATATTTGGCAAATTTTTCCCAGCACACATGAACATCGGCTCCAAAAACAATATTGGGCTTGGCATCAGATTTGCCTTCTTTCTTTCTTCGATTTTTCCAAGACCATTTATGCGCTAATAGTCCCAGCATGATTGCTTCACTCGATCCAATTGTTGCTGTGCCGGTATATTCTTTTTGATCTGGCGCATTAAATAATTTGGCCAACATCTTCACCATTCTTTGATGAATCACTTCGGTCTGCGGATATTCGTCATGATCAATAAAATTTTTATTGATGCTTTCAGCAATTAATTTATCTGCTTCTGGCTC
>JAUWOX010000138.1 GCA_030611905.1 bacterium | reverse complement strand
AGGGGAAGGAGTATTGGACCAAACAAATTGAGAGAACAGATGATGATAAGATCGATGTTTTGGGAGCAAAATTCGCAATTTCGGTTAGCCCAGAATACGAAGAACAATTTACCAGCGAACTAAGCGTTGAACAACAACCAGAAGCTGAGGCAATTATGGCTTATCAAATTGTATTAAAAAGAGCTGGCGAGCAAAAAGGCGTTGATAATTTAGAAAAATTAGGCTCTCCCAAAGAGATGAGAGAAGAATTGGCTACTAGCGGTGAATACAATGAAAGATTAAAGGTGATTGAAGAGAAACGAGGCAGAAAAGCAGCGATTGAAGAGCTCTATGAAACAATCTATGCTCGAGCACCTGATGTGATAGGTGTAAAATACTGGGATGAAACTGGCAAACCTATCCAAGAAATAAAAGCTGAATTCCTTAATAGCCAGGAGTTTGTTAATGTAGCTTCTTAGATCACTTATAGGCGCTAATTTACCTCTAATTTTCGCTAATTATTTGGCGATGAATAATATAAAGACAGGTTTAAAAAAGCCTGTTTTTATTAACGGCTATTATCGTCGATAGTAGCCGTTGATTTGGATCCAAAAATAGGCTTAAATATGCCCTGGCCGCCTACCCACCTATTAGTATAGACAGGCGCGATAGACAAGGCCATTTTCAGCTATAAAAATCCTTAATAATTCAGATTTGAATCTAAGCCTTTTTTGTTATATAATTGAGTAAAGATATTACTATGAAAAATTCTAGACCTAATCAAGAGTCTTTGTCATGGGACCAGGTAGAAAAATATTTACAGGAAAAAACTGCTGGTGGTGATGGCATGGCTTTGATTGAAACTGATAAAATATTTAAGGGAGTGCTAACGAAATTGGGCTTTCCTGGCAAAGATACTGACCAGCAAGTGATGGTTTTAAGTTTCGTTTTTTCTGATTATGATAATTTGGCGAATACTCGAAGGCATTGTAAAAAATTGAAAGAGAAAATTGATTTTGATATTTCTTCAGAGGATGTAAAAAAGTATTTATCAGTATATTATCAGGCCATTCATGATTTAATAGTTTTTAAAAAGGGAAAGGTTTCTTGGTGGAGAAAAATAAAATTATATTTAAAATTATATATCCCCCGTCCTAAAAAATTCTCGAAAAAATTTATTCTAATTATTTTTCTATTTTTCTTAAGTATCTTTGTTTTAGACAGCACGGATTTTGGACGAATTATTGTTGATATGTTTGTAAGTATTTCGCATTTGATTTTTAGCTGGGTATTATTTGTAATTTTATTAATTGCGGGAATTGCGATATTAGTAATTGGGACGATATATTATTTTGAAAGTCGCAAATCTAAAAATATAAAAACTTGAAATAAAAATCTAAAAATATAAAAACAATAACTTTTTATTTTTATATCTTTAGTTTTTTATATTTTTAAGCATGTCTTTTGTCCACCTCCATACACATAGTCATTACAGCCTATTAGATGGTTTGCCTAAGATTGACAATCTAATTTTGTATGCAAAGGAATTGGGCATGCCTGCTTTGGCATTGACTGACCATGGAGTAATGTATGGAATTGTTGAGTTTTATCAAAAGGCAAAGGAAGCGGGAATAAAACCTATCTTGGGCGTTGAGGCCTACGTGGCAAGAGACGGAAGACACAAGAAGCGACCAAGGATTGATATACGACCATACCATTTGATACTTTTAGCTAAGAATGAGGAAGGTTATAAAAATCTATTAACATTAACAACAAAAGCGCATCTAGAAGGTTTTTATTATAAGCCCAGAATTGATTTTGAATTATTAAAAAAATATTCAAAGGGATTGATTTGTCTGACTGCCTGTCTTAACGGTCAAGTGCCAAGAGAAATAGCATCTGGCAGTTTGGAGGAAGCCGAGAAAACAATTTTAAACTATCAGGAGCTTTTCGGAAAAGAAAACTATTTTCTAGAGTTGCAGGATCACCCGAAAACCGAAAAACAAGGCTTAGTTAATAAACATTTGATTGAATTCTCTAATAAGCTTGGCGCCCCCTTGGTGGCGACAAATGACATTCATTATTTAAAAAAAGAGGACGACAGAATTCAAGACATTTTGCTCTGCATCCAAACGCAAAAAAAAGTGGAAGACAAAGACAGGATGTCGCTGCTCGATTTTGATCTTTCTATGAAGCTGCCTCAAGACATGAAGAAAATTTTTTCAGATACGCCAGAAGCAATAGAAAATACTGTAAAAATTGCTGAAATGTGTAATGTTGAAATTGAATTAGGCAAAACCAAACTTCCCTATTTTCAAGTTCCGGATAAATTGTCCGATATGGATTATCTAAAAAAATTATGTTTTGAAGGACTGGAAAAAAGATTTAAAGACAATAAAGATGATCCGGAGGTGACGGAAAGACTAGATTATGAAATGGGAGTAATTGAAAAAACCGGCTTTGCTTCATATTTTTTAATCGTAGCTGATTTTGTTAATTGGGCCAAGGATAACGGGATTGTTGTTGGTCCCGGAAGAGGTTCAGCCGCTGGTTCGTTGATTTCTTATTTGTTAAATATAACTGATATTGATCCTCTAAAATACGATCTGTTATTTGAACGATTTTTGAATCCAGAAAGAATTAGTATGCCTGATATTGATTTAGACTTTACCGACACAAGACGAGATGAAGTTCTGCAATATGTTAAAAAGAAATATGGGGATGATCGAGTGGCGCAGATCATTACTTTTGGAACAATGGCGGCTCGGGCAGCAATTCGAGATGCGGGAAGAGTTTTAGGCTACCCTTATGATTATTGTGATCGGGCGGCTAAAATGATCCCCTTGGGAAAAAATATGAAAGAAGCCATAGAAATAAATTCGGAATTGAAATTATTTTACGAGGGTGATGAACAGGCCAAGGTTTTATTGGATTCTGCCAAAAAGCTTGAAGGCGTAGCCAGGCACTCTTCGACTCATGCTTGCGGAGTTGTTATTACAAAAGAGCCGTTAAATAATTATACTCCTTGTCAATTCTCTACCAGAGGTGATGAGGAGATCATAACTCAATACGAAATGCATGCCATTGAAGATTTGGGATTATTGAAAATGGATTTTCTTGGCCTTTCTAATTTAACTATTATTGAAAATGCCTTGGAAATTATTGAGGCGGTTTATGGAAAGAAAATGGATATTGGCAAAATTCCAATGGATGATAAAAAAACTTTTGAGCTTTTGCAAAAAGCGCAGACGATAGGTGTGTTTCAATTAGAATCTGGGGG
>JAUWOX010000121.1 GCA_030611905.1 bacterium | reverse complement strand
GAACAAAAAGATAAATCTATGGTTTATGGTGGGGACACTAGATATAATTATCCAAAAAATTTATTGAATCTTGCAAAAGATACCGATCTGCTCCTCGTGGAAAGCGCAAAACCTGACCAGCATAAATCAGATGAGCATCTTACTCCGTCAAAAGCTGGAGAATTAGCGACAAACGCAAACGCTAAAAAATTAGGTTTGACCCATTTTTATCCTGATTGCGAGAAATATGATATTAAAAAACAGGCTCAAAAAGAATATAAAGGACCTATTGTTATTGCTAAAGATTTAATGAAGATAAAAATATAATGCTAATAATCATCTGCGGTCTGCCTGGAGTAGGCAAAAGTACGGCTGGAAAATTATTGAGAACAAAATTGAAAAAAGTTGAATTAGAAACAGATAAGTTAAAGCCGATAAATGTTTTAGAGGATTTGAAATTTAAAAAAGAAGTTAAGACTTCAGTTTATAATACTCTATTTGAAAATGGGGTGAAACGACTGGCTACTGGAGGAAGTGTCATTTTAAACGCTACTTTTTTTAAAAAAGCTTATCGGGATCAGGCAGAAGAATTGGCTAAAAAATTTGGAACGAAACTATATATTATTGATGTGAAGTGTCCGGAGGAAATTGCTCTGAAAAGGATTAAGAAGAGATATGAAAGCGGCGAAAGTGATGTGACAGCCAAAGTTTATTATATAATTAAAAATCAGTTTGAGCCGATTAAGAGACAGAGATTTGAAATTGACAATGCGGAAAGTTTGAAAAATTTAGAAAAACAAATTGATATAATAATTAAAAAGATTAAATAAATAATCCTACCCGACTTTAGTCGGGGTGGTAAAGACTTTAGTCTTTCCGCACTGAAACTAAAGTTTCAATGACCCCAACTAAAGTTGGGTAGGATGTAAAAACATTATGACAGAATTTTTAAATCCAGCCAAAGAAATAGCAAAAAAAGCAGGTATTTTGTTATTAAAAAATTATAAAAAATTAGGCGAGCGGGATATTTTCCTGAAGGGTCATCGGGAATTTGTGACCAAAGTCGATATAAAATCAAGTAAGATGATTGTTGATTTTTTGAAAATAAAATTTCCAAAACATAATATAGTTTCTGAAGAACAAGATAAGATTGATCGAGGATCAGATTATACCTGGATAGTGGATCCTTTGGATGGAACGACAAATTACATTATGCAAAATCCAATTTTTTCAGTATCAATTGGTTTGGTTAGAGCCAATGAAATTCAAATGGGTGTAATTAATGCTCCTTTTTTGAAGGAATTCTACACAGTAGAAAAAGACGGTCAAGCGCTTTTGAACGACGATCCAATGCATGTCTCTAAAGAGGATTCAATAAAGGATTCTTTAATCGCTTTTTGCAGCGGGCATAAAAAGATGCATAAAGAAAAGACGATTAAAATATACAAAAATTTCAAATTACGAGCCAAGTCTTTGAGGCAATTAGGATCAGCTTCGCTTGAATTGGCTTATGTGGCTGGAGGAAGGCTTGAAGGCTTTATGATGCCGGGAATTGAAGCTTGGGATGAGTCAGCAGGAGTTTTAATGGTTCAAAAAGCTGGCGGAAGAGTAACGGATTTCAAAGGAAATGATTGGACTCTACGAACAAGAGATATGCTGGCAACGAATGGAAAAATGCATGAAGATATAATTAATATTCTGGAGGAGGGCGGACTTTAATCTTATTACTATGAATACAATAGAAAAATTAAACAATCAAATACAATCCTGCACTAAGTGTGAGCTCTATAAAACAGCAATTAATATGGTTCCGGGCGAAGGAAATCCAAATGCTGATATTATGTTTATTGGAGAGGGACCGGGCGCGGAAGAAGATAAGCAGGGAAGGCCATTCATTGGACGGGCAGGAACATTGCTGACCAAGCTCTTAGGCTTGGCAGGGTTAAAACGAGAAGATGTCTATATAGCTAATATTGTGAAACATAGACCGCCGGGAAATAGAGATCCTTTGCCCGAGGAAGTAAAAGCTTGTTGGCCGTATTTGGAAGAACAAATTAAAATAATCAAACCAAAACTAATTATTCCTCTTGGCAGACTTGCAATGCAGAGATTTATTCCTGTTGGGACAATAACAAAAAATCAAGGACGGGTATTTAGCCGTAAGATTGAAAATATGGGGAAACTTCATTTCTATCCAATATTTCATCCGGCAGCAGCTCTGCATCAGCCAAAATATCATCAGGATTTGAAGATTGCTTTTACTAGATTACCAGCTGTGGTGAAAAAAGTGAAGCTAATGGCTAATTGATAATAGATAATAGTTAGATAAAGAAGAACCGCTTTGGGGCGGTTTTTGGTTAGGCAAGGCGGTGATATTTAGCTTGAGAAGGTTAAAAATCATAAATAAACGGCTAATAACGACGTAACTAGCCGTTTATTTAGGCTCAAATAAGCTATTTGCTTTATTTAAGCCAAAATAATGGGCTTCACGCAAAAGTTCTTGCCAAGAGTAAAATAATGGTATACAATTAAGAACGAAAGTTTTTTTACACTTAGTTTTAGATTTTTAATTTTATTATATGGCAGTTCCAAAAAAGAAAACAACTAAAGCGGCTAAAGGACAAAGAAGATCACATCATGCCTTAAAAAAGATAAACCTTAGCAAATGCTCAAATTGCGGCAAACCGTTTTTATCACATACAGTCTGTCAGGCCTGCGGTTATTATAATGGCAAGCAAATTATCGACGTAGAGGCCAAAAAAGCCAAAAAAGTTAAAAAGGAAAAACAAAAGAAAAAAGAACAAGAATAGAAAACAGAAATGCGTTAACTGTTTTTTATTTTATATTAACTAATAAATTTATGTCTAATAGACATCGTTTACGATCCGTAGCCTTACAAAGTTTGTACGAATGGGATTTTTATGGGAAAAATGACAAGGACATTAAGACTTATTTAAAGCAAACTATGGATGAATTTGCTCCTAATGCCGAAGAGATGGACTTCGCAACAAATTTATGCAAAGGGATTTTGCAAAATGCGGAGCAGATTGATAAGATTATTACTGATGCTGCGCCGGATTGGCCGATGGATCAAATAACTATGGTTGATAGAAATGTTTTACGAATGGGCGTATATGAGCTTTTGTTTGATAAAGAAGTCCCGCCAAAAGTAGCAATAAACGAGGCGATTGAGTTGGCTAAAACATTTGGAGGAAAATCGTCGGGAAAATTCGTAAATGGGGTTTTGGGGAGTATATTTAGAAAGAGAGAGGGCGAGATTGAGAAGCTGAAGAAGTAATTTTAAATTTTAAATCAAGTTGGTTATGGAAAAAGATTTTAAGGAGTTAGAAGAGAATATTAAGATTAAATTCAAGGACCCTAAGTTATTGCAGCAGGCCTTGGTACATCGTTCTTATTTGAATGAAAATCCAAACTTCGGCATGGATCATAATGAAAGATTAGAATTTCTGGGGGATGCAGTCTTAGAATTAGTAGTTACGGATAGTTTATATAAAGACTATCCCAATCCAGAAGGAGATTTAACCAATTGGCGATCTTCTCTTGTAAATACGCAGATTATTTCTAAAAAAGCAAAGTCTTTGAACTATAATGATTTTTTGTATTTATCTCGCTGGGAAAAAAAAGAT
>JAUWOX010000072.1 GCA_030611905.1 bacterium | reverse complement strand
CATTTATCCAATAATCCATTAGAAAATACTTTTTTCAATATTCCATCCAAATCAACAAAATCAGAATCCTCTTCAAACCCTTCCAAAACAACTCCCTCTTTATGTTGCTCTTGAACCGCTCTATCAAAACTACCATCTTTTATCAACATTGCATTTACCGATTTTATCTTATCCTCCTCGCTTTCTGCTCCTTTTAATAAAGAACCTAAATCAACATTCCTTTTATCAAATATCTGCTCAATCCTTGAATCCTTCTCCGGATCGGCTAAAAATTCTTCACTCTCTCTTTTTTGATCATCTGTTGGCTCATTTTCAACATCCCTTTTTAAATCAGCTAAAATTTGACCAACCATTTCATTAAAAACAGTTCCCTTATATTCAAAAAACTTTTCCTGGCCAATTCTTAATAAATTTTCTTTCAATTCTTCTAAATGACCTGCGTCTTTAGCTTCAACTGACATAAGATTAATAACTTAATAATATTTCTTCAAAACATCCTCTGCCTCTTTTCCTTTCGGCGTAAACCCAAATTTATAATCATCCCCAGTCTTTATCCAATCGCTCGTACTCGGATTATCCCACCACCACCAATAAACTCCCTTCAACCAATCTTTGCCCTGGACTTCTCTAAAAAACGCTCGATAACAATTTGCCTGCTCTTCCTGGTCTTCACTCGCTCCAGTATAATCATACGCCCACGGCGTCTTATTTGAGCCTGTATAGCTACCATAACCAATCTCTGTAAAAACAACATCTTTATTCTCCAAATCAGCGTTTTCCCGCCAATTCTCAATCTCTTCCAACCATGACTTCCACCCCTGCCTTAATTCCCATACGGTTGGATTATCCTTATCTGTTAAGTTAAAATACGCGTCAATTCCAATATAGTCAAGCTTTTTCCAAAATCCCACATTCTCATATCCCCCCTTGCCATCTGTTGCCTTCCAATCAGCCGCATATAAAATCTCCCCATTAAATTTTTTTCTTATCTTTTTGATCAAATTTTCCCACTTTGCAGTATGTTCCACTGCAAAACTATATTCACAACCAATCACCAACTTCTCAACTCCAGTTTTTTCCGCCATTCTCGCAAAATGCATCATAAAAGATGAATAACTTTTAAACCAAGCATCAAAATCAGTTGGCTCATACAAGGCCCGCCAAGTCCCATCATAAGAATCAGCCATTGGTTTTAATGTCACTTTCATTCCCAATGAATGAATCTTACGAATAGCATATTTTACTGATTTATTAGTTGGAGAATCCCATTTTGGTCTATAAATCCGCGTCGAATATTTAGCATCTTGATACCAAATTGGCACCAAAGAAACCCATTTGTTACCAGTTTTTTTTAATCGCTTCAAAGACTTATTCGAAGCTTTCTCTTTAAATACAGAACTATAATATCCAGCATAATTCATCCCTTTTTGAAATCTCCGTTTAAACGGCAAAAAGTTCCAAATTGGCAAATTCTGATTCACCGCATTCCCATACCAAACAAATTTATTTTTCCATTTTTTCTTAAATCTTTTCGCCTTATTAAAACATCTCCTCGCCATTGTATAATCCTTTGGCCGCTTTGTCCGCACATGATCCAATACTAACACAGTCATACTTTTCTTTTTCAATACCCGCCTCAAAATCTTCTGCTCATCCTCATCATCCTCATAAACATACTTCTTTTTCTTAAAACTATAACGCGAACACATTTCTTCATATTTAAAAGCATCAATATATGGATAAATATCATTCAAAATAGCAAACCCCCTATTCGGCACAATTAATAAATCCGGATATTGATTCCGCATTTCCTTAATCAAACTTATCATCCCCGGCTTAGTTTCAGGATAAATATCAACCGTATCCAGCATATCTAATACTAATCCGTCATAACTATTCTGATTCAAAATATCAGGAATCTCCTCATTCAAAATAGCATTGTGCCATCTCTCATCATTGGCATTAGCATAATAATTACCCGGCCAATTTGGATCCTCGCCCAATATCACTGACTTGTCCAAATCATCCCAATAATCCCTAGCCTCTTCAGCCTGCCCCACATTCACATAAGCCAATACCTTCACTCCAACTCTTTGCAGTTTCTTAACAAATTTTTTATTTGGCGTATCAATCGCATCAATTACAACTACATCAAATCTTTTCAACTTTTTCAAATCCTTTTTATTATATTCTCCATAAGTATTAGCATAAGTCTTTACCTTGTTCAAAGACGCTTTCTTCGCCCAACAAAAACCAGGCAAAACTAACATTACACAAATAATTCCCACCCAAAATAATTTTTTCATTTTTATTTTTATTTAAAATTGTTTTCTAACAGGCCTCTCTTTCTTTTCTTGCTTAAAATTCTCTTTCCTCATTGTAATCTCCAATCCCTGATCGGTTACTTCGACTTCATCAGCTGCTAAGATTTTAAGATTCATAGCCTGACTTGCAAAATCCTGCCAATCACTATTATGGCGATCACTTTCTAATCGATCTTTCATCCCCTGCCAAACCGAATCATTCAAATCAAGCTCTACTGTTTTGTTTGGAAAAAGAACTTTAAGACACATGGCTTGATTTGCAAAAGACCACCAATTATTATCCTGACGAGAACTTTCTAATGCATCTTTCATTTTCTGCCAAGCTGAATCTAGATTAAACTCTACCGTTCTCTCTGAAAAAAGGATTTTGAGACGCATGGCTTTATTTGCAAAAGCCCGCCAATGATTTTTCTGACGGCAACTTTCTAATTCGTCTTTCATTCCCTGCCAGACTAAATCATTCAAATCAAATTCTGCTGTTCTGCCTGGAAAAAGAATTTTAAGACGCATAGCTTGACCTGCAAAATCCCACCAATTTTTCTCCTGACGATAGCTTTCTAACCAATCTTTCATTGCTTGCCAAGCTTGATAATTCAAATCAAGTTCTGATACTCTATCTGGAAAAAGGACTTTAAGACTCATGGCTTGATCTGCAAAATGCCACCAATCATTATTCTGGCGATAAACCTCTAGTTCATTCTTCATCCCCTGCCAATCAGTCTTTGATATTTCTGTTTCTGGATCAAATTTTAATCCTTCAACTTCTTCTTGTTCCAAACTAAAATCCTGCAATTTCAAATCCCCTTTTCCTCTTTTTTCGAAATGTTTTCTTATTCCCATATTATCAAATTAAAAGTTTTTTCTCTCCGGTCTCTCCTTCTTTACTTGTTTAAAGCTCCCCTTCTCCTTTGGTGTTTTTGGCATTATCACTTCAAAATCATTCTTCTCAATCACCAATCTCTCCGCAAGCAATATTTTTAAACCAGCCAAATATCTCAAAAAATCGTCGTCAGAATCTTTTCTCATTTTATTTATATAATCAAACATCGCTTTCCAATCCCCTTCACTAATCTTATACTCTCCATATTCAGGCTCAAATACTATCCTATAACGCGATGCATCATTTACAAATCTCTTCCACTTACCATTTTGCCGACTCTCGTCTAGTCCATCCCTCACTACTTCATGATACCACCAATGCCGATCCTGCTCTAAGTCGATTTCCAAAAATCTCTCTGGAAATAAGATCCTAAGATCAAATGCCGCTTGATATATTAATTCCATACGTCCATCAGCTAAATTCCCCTCTAAATTTGATCTTAAGTCCTCAAAAACCTCATTATTTAAATCTAAATCACCACTATCTTCTGGGAACAATATTTTAAAACCACGATCTAATTGAAACGAAAATATTCTATCACTACCTTTCTTAATATCACGAGCTATTTCACTCCTAGCCCATCCATCAATCTTAAATTGATCCATCTGATCAGGAAATAAAATCTTAAAATTTGACAAATCGACCAAAGACTTAGAAGCATCCCATAGCATATACCTTGTCAAATAATCAACAAGTCTTGCTTTATCCCTCTCCGTAATCTCTCCCTCCAATTTTTCCCAATCAAAAACTTCCTCCCTCTCTTCCGCCTCAATCGTCATATCCTGCAATTTCAAATCACCATCTCCGCTTTTTTCAAAATGTTTCCGTATTCCCATATTTTTAGCTTTTTAAATTTTTAGATTTTTAAAATTGCCGTCTCTCTGGCCTCGATTTTTTCTCCTGCCTAAAATCCTCTCCCTCCGACATAGTTATTTCTAACCCTTTATCTGTTATCTCTACCTTTTCTGCTGCTAAAATCTTCATATACCCTGCTAATCTAAAAAAGCGCAGAGCAGATTCCCTGTCTCTACTTATCTCCAATTCCTCTTTCATCCCCTGCCAATCCCGATTATTCAAATCAATCTCATCAAATCGCTCTGGAAAAATTATTCTCAATCTAGACAAAGATACTGCAAAATCCCGCCAATTTTTATCTCTTAACTTCTTTATTTCTTTCATTCCATTATCAAAAACATAGTCCTGATTAAGGCTTTCTAAGAAATAATCACGATCATCAGGAAAAGCTATTAAAAAATCATAAATTGCTTTAATAGACCAATCACCGTGCATCTCCATGACATCTCTACCATGCAAATCCAGCTTTGAAAATCCTTTTGGAAAAAGAATTCTTAAACAACTGGCTACCTCCAAAAATCCAGAAACATCTTCTCTTTCCAATGAATTTTCCATAAATATTCTCCCATTGCTCCAAAAATAATCTCTTTCTTTAAAATCTTTTAAAGCATCACTCGACACAATTGCCAAATGCACTGCCGCTCGTAAATTTATTTCAAAAATACCACCCGAATCCTTATGCTCCCCCCAATAAACACCGTCCACCATTTTGGTCAACTGTTCCACCATCCTTTTTTTATCATCTTCAGTTACTTCCCTATCAACATCAAAAAACAATTCTTCAGATTCCTCAATATCCAAACCCAAATCCTGCAGTTTCAAATCTCCTTCTCCTTTTTTTTCAAAATGCTCACGTATTCCCATATTTTTAAATTTTTATATTTTTAAAACTGCCGTCTCTCCGGCCTCGGCTTCTTCTCAACCTTAAAATCCTCTTTTCTCATTATAATCTCTAGACCTTGATCAGTCACCTTTACTTCATCAGCTGCTAATATTTTAAGACACATGGCTCGAACTGCAAAACTCTGCCAATCATTATCCCGACGATTGCTTTCTAATTCATCTTTCATTCCCTGCCAAGCCAAATTATTCAAATCAAGCTCTGCTATTCTATCTAGACAAAGTACCTTAAGAGCCCTAGCTTGAAACATAAAATTTTGCCAATCATTAATCTGACGATCGTCTTCCAATTGATCTTTCATGTTCTGCCAAGCTGAATCATTTAAATCAAGTTTTGCTGTTCTATTTGGAAAAAGAATTTTAAGATTCATGGCTTGATCTGCAAAACGCCACCAGTTATTATCTCGAGAATAACTTTCTAATACATCTTTCATCTCCCGCCAAACTGAATTATTCAAATCAAGTTCTGCTGTTCTGTTCGTAAAAAGAATTTTAATATTCATGGCTTGAGTTGCAAAATCCCGCCATAATTTAGACCGACGATAACCTTCTAATCCATCTTTCATCACCTGCCAAGCTAAATCTAAATCAAGTTCTAC
>JAUWOX010000010.1 GCA_030611905.1 bacterium | reverse complement strand
GATTTAGAGCAGGATCAGATTTTCACTAATAAGTAAGAAAGGGTTAAATTGAAGATTTTTGAGGATTCCATTGATAGAGATAATGTCCAGGTTAAGTTTAAAAAATTGTCTGGTAGAAAACTTAAAAATTATATTCCAGAAGGATATAAAAGAGTGAGTAATTTTTATGAATATAAGATTGCAAAGAGAATTTATTTAGCACGGTCCTTAAAGATTTATTTGAAGTATAAGTCTAGGAATAAGAAGAGAAAGAATATATTTTATTGGGACGAAGATTTAGAAAGTTGGGAAAAGCTGAAGACCAAAATTAATAGGAAAAGAAAGATTGTTAGGGCTAGAACAGATATAGAAAATTTAAAGATAGTTGTTTTGGAGCGACAAAGAAGAGCTCTTAAAAATTTGGAGCCTATTAGAAAAGAAAATGTGAGTAATCCACCAATTCATTCTTTGGCTGGAGTTCTGATTGATGAAAAAACAGGTAAGGTTATGTATGGAAAAAATGGTGATTGGAATTTAACTTTGGCATCAATGACCAAGGTAATGACTGCAAATGTTGTTTTGGATTCTGGTGTTGGTTTTGATAGGAAATATACTTTTCAGCCATGGGATCAGGCAATCGGTATGAGCGTTTGGTTGTCGTCGGGAGATGTTGTTCGTGTTAAGGATTTATTTTATACTTCATTAGTTAAGTCAGCTAATAATGCAACTAGAGCCTTGGCTCATTCTACTGGATTGTCTGATGGTGAATTTGCTGCGAGGATGAATAGTAAGGCTAAGGAGGTTGGAGCAGATAGCTGTAGTTTTTATGAACCAACTGGTTTAAATTGGAGAAATTCTTGTTCGGCTAAAGATTATGCAAAAGTAGCCATTGATGCTTTGCGAAAGTATAAAATAATGCAAGCATCAACGACCAGAGCTTATTCATATAGAACTTTGGGTGGAAAATGGATAAGCGTGACAAATACGAATAGATTATTAAAAACTGATTTATATGTAACAGGCGGAAAAACTGGTTATCTGCCAGAGATTGGATCGAATTTAATGACCAAGGCAAGGAATTCGCGGGGAAATGAAATTGTGGCCGTAGTGATTGGGGCTAGTTCATATGATCAAGTAGTTAGTGAAGTGGAGAGATTGTTGAGATGGGGGTTTGCGAATTGGGAATGGAAATAATTTATTATTGTTGTGAGCAATGAGGATTTTTATTGGCTTGAGTTAGTTGAAAATTATTATTTTTAGAGGTTAGATCTGGTTTATCTGGCTTTTTGTTTTTTTTAAAATTATGCTATACTTTAGAAAGATAAATTAATTATAAAATAAATGACAGATCAGCGACCTTCAAGAGACGATAAAGATATTATGCAGGATGTTGAAAGGGCATTGCTTGAAGATGAAATTGTTTCCACAGACAATGTTGAAATTGCAGTGAAGAATGGCAAGGTAATATTGTCAGGATCGGTAACTTCTCCGGAAGTTAATCATCGGATTCAGGATCTTATAGAAAATACGCCTGGAGTCAATATAGTTGTTAATGATATGAATGTTGAAACGATGAAATAAATTATTACCCCAAACCACTAGTTTCGTTCGGGTTCGGGGCAAGTATTGTTGAATTGTTAAAACAAAATGCAAACTTTTATAGAGTATATCCAGTGGTGGTATAGTCGTGGTTTAGTTCGGATGTTTAAATATCTGAAGTCTTTTATTATTATTTTATCTGATACTTTTTCGGTCAGGATTTGCCTAGGGACTCTTTTTGCGCCATGGAAGAGAGACGTAGCCTCGACTGAAGGCTTAAGTTTGCAGGAAAAATTTGGCGTGTGGGGTTTTAATTTATTGGCTAGGTTCTTTGGGATGTTTATCAAGACGATAACATTAATTATTTTTTTAGTTTGTTTTATAGTCTTGTTGGTGTTTGATATAATAGTATTTTTTGTTTGGCTATTTTTGCCTCTACTGTTGGTAGAGGGAGTTGTAATTGGGGTGATGTATTTGTTATAAGTTAAAGTGAAGAGGATTTATGGTTGAGTTTAAAGTAAGAAAATCGAAAATATTTCGTTATGCTAAACTAGTTAGATTGTTTAGTAATTTTATATTTAAGATTTTAACTTTTGTTATTTATTTATTTGGGATTTGTTCATTGTTATTTATTTTTCTTTTTAATTTTTTAAATAGTTATAATTACGAATTTAATATTAGACTAGTTGGTTTTGCTGTTTTGTGTTTATCTATTTCGTTATTATATTTATCTTTTCATATTTTTTATGAATCAGGGATTAAAAATGTTAAGCCGATTGTTGATTTGAAAACTGCCAAAGCCGCTATTGAGACGAAACAAGATGTAAATTTAGCTGATTTGATTTCAATCCCTTTGGCTATTGAGATTGAAGACGCCTTGAAAAAGAGCGAAGATAGAAAGGGCGATATGGTGAATACGCAAGATTTGTTATTGGAGATATTAAAGGATAAAAAAATACAGTTTGTCGTTAGAAGGATCGGAATTGATCCTAGAAAGTTAGGGGATCAAATTAGTGAATATGTTTCTAAGAAATCGAAAGGATATCAGGATGTTAAACAGATTCTGTTTAGAGCATTGAGCGTAGCTATTCTTGAAGGTCATGAGAGCATCAGAGTTGGAGACGTTTTTGTGGTTTTGTCGGCCCTTGATCCTTTTATGAAGAAATTTTTATTTGAAAGAAATTTGAAGATAGAAGATATCGGCAATATTGTTTATTGGGAAACGACTTTTTTTAAATATAAAAAGGAGAAACATTTTGATCCAGAGCGAATAAAGCGGACGGGTGGCGTTGGTAAGGATTGGGCTTATGGATATACCTTGGCTTTGCGGACTTTTGGAAAAGATGTTACTGATGAAATTTCGCGGGGCGCTTTGCCTTATCGTATTATTGGACATAACCGGGAGATAAATCAGACGGAGAAGATTTTAGTTAGAGCAACTCAGCATAATGTTATTTTGGTTGGGCCGCCGGGAGTTGGTAAAAGAACAATTGTTTTGGGTCTGGCCAAGAGAATGTTGGAAGGAACTACTTATGGAAAGTTAGCCAGTAAGAGGTTAGTCGAATTGAACGTAGAGCGTTTATTAGCTGGAGCTCAGAACGAGGGTGAAATTATTCAGAGATTAGAGGCCATATTAATTGATGCGGTAAATGCTGGTAATATCGTTTTATTTATTGATAATATTCATAAACTATTTAATCCTAAGGCTGAAGTTGCTGGCGCAGTGGATGCTTCGCAGGTAATGGTGCCGTTTTTGGAGAATCCGAATTTGTTTTTTGTATCAACTTCTAATTTAGATGATTATAATCAGCATATTGAAACTAATTCAGTTGTGGCGGATAAGTTTGAAAAGATAGATGTGGAAGAACCAGATGAAAATACAACAATTAGGATTTTAGAGGATTTGGTGCCGTTATTAGAATCTCAGGCAGGAGTGATAGTTAGTTATCCAGCCTTGAAAATGATTTATGAATTGGCTGATCAGTATTTATATGCAAAACCATTTCCAGAGAAAGCAATTAATCTTTTGAATGAAGTGATTGTTTATGCAGCATCTTTTGGTCGCGGGACGATTGTTTTGAGCAAGCATGTTGAAGAAGTTTTGCAGAAAAAAGTTAAAGCTCCGATTGGCGAGGTAGCTGGAAAAGAAAAGGAGATTTTATTAAATTTGGAGCAATATTTGCATAGACGAATTGTTAATCAGGTGGAAGCTATAAAAGTGGTTTCAAATGCGATGCGGCGAGCTCGAGCAGGAGTCGGGGCCAAAAATAAACCGATTGGTAGTTTCTTGTTTTTGGGGCCAACAGGTGTTGGTAAAACGGAAACAACCAAGGCGTTGGCAGAGGCGTATTTTGGATCAGAGGAAGTGATGGTTCGCTTTGATATGTCTGAATATCAAGATTTATCTAGTCTGCATCGTTTAATTGGCGCTCCGCCGGGTACGCCGGATGCTAAAGCGGGAGGGGAGCTGACTAATGCGATTAAAGAAAATCCCTTCACTGTTTTGTTGTTTGATGAGCTTGAAAAAGCTCACAAGGATATTTTAAATTTATTTTTACAAGTCTTAGATGAGGGTTGGTTGACTGATTCATTGGGTAGGAAAGTAAAATTCAATAATGCAATTATAATTGCTACTTCCAATGCAGGATCTAGTTTGATTCAGGAAGGAATTAGAGCGGGTTGGGAGTCGGATGTTTTGAAAGAAAAATTAATTAAATATTTACAAGAAGAGGGTATTTTTAGGCCAGAATTTTTAAATAGATTTACTTCGGTGGTTTACTTTAGTCCATTAGAAAAAGAACATGTTTTGAAAATAACAGAGATGTTGCTTGATAAGCTAATAAAGCGGCTTGAAAAGGAAAAGGGCATTTATGTTAGAGTTGACGACGCGGCAGTTCAGAAATTAGCTGAACTTGGTTTTGATCCGTTGATGGGGGCAAGGCCGATTCAGCGGACTATCCAGAAGTATGTTCAGAATATTTTGGCGCAGAAGCTGCTGCGTGGGGAGGCAAAGAGAGGTAGTGAAATAAAAATTGAGCTTTCAGATATTGAAAATGTTAGTGAATAATTGTCATATTGTTAAATTGTTGGGAATGAATTACATTTATATATTAGAGATTGGAGATGTTAATGATTTAGATTTTGATAAATTGACTGAAGATTTGGATGGTATTTTTGATCTTAAGGTAAAAAAAGTCGGGCCGATTGAGAAGCCTGATTTTGCTTTTGATAAGATTAGAAAACAATATGATGCCAAGAAAGTTTTGAATGATGTTTGTCAGATTAGTTTTTTAAATTCAGAAAAGATGTTGGGGATTCTAGATAGGGATTTATTTGCTGAGGGTTATAATTTTATTTTTGGTCAAGCAGAAAGTCCGGGGAGGTGTTGTATCGTTTCGACTTTTAGATTAGATCCAAGAAATGTAAATAAAAAATTTAATTCTGATTTATTCTATGAAAGAGTTTTAAAGGAAGCAATTCATGAGCTAGGTCATAATTTTGGATTATCGCATTGTCCTGGGAAGAGTTGCCCAATGTATTTTTCTAATAATTTAACCGATACTGATTTTAAGGGCATGAGATTGTGTGTTAAGTGTGAAAAATTGCTGGAAATGTCCAAATAGGAGCTAATTAATGTTGATGGTTTGAGAGACGGAGCTTCCAGACTATCCAAAAAGCTTCAAAAAATATTTTTTTAGAAAATTTGGAAATACCTTTACGGCGATTTGTGAAAATAATGGGTATTTCTTTTATTTTAAAGCCAGTTTGTTTGATTTTGTAGGCTGTTTCAATCTGAAATGAGTAGCCTTCAGATCTAATTTTGTTTAGGTTGAGAGTTTCAAGAACTTTACGTTTGTAGCAGCGATAACCGGACGTTAAATCATTTATTTTTAGGTCAAGAATGTTTTTGGCATAGAATGTTCCGCCACGACTGGTGATTTTACGATAAAATCCCCAGTTTTTTATTCCACCCTTGTCGATATATCTTGATCCAATAATCAAATCTGCTTCTTTTGTGGCCCCTAAGATGGCCGGGATGCTATGTGGATTATGAGAATAGTCAGCATCCATTTGAAAGATATAATTAGCTCCTAAGTCGAGAGCTTTTTTGAATCCCTGGATATTTGCAGAGCCATATCCCATCTTGTATGGTCGGTGAATAACGTGAATTCGCCCAGGAAATTCTTTGCTTAATTGGTTTGCTATTTGTCCTGTTTTGTCTGGAGAGTTATCGTCAACAATGATGATGCTTCCATTAATATTTTCATTTCGGAACACTTTAAAAATGTCACAAGTAATTTTGCGGATATTTTCAGCTTCGTTGTAGGTGGGTAAAATAATTATTGTCACTAATTTATACTAATTTTTTTGTGGCCGATAGATGTCTTAAATAGGTACTATATTTTGGCTTGGTAGAGCTATTTACAAGTCCGTTGAGATGTTATATAATGGTATAATAACACATAAATACATAATATTAAAGTGAAATTATGTCCAAAAAGAAGCGATTTAGGTTTATTTTAAGGGATTTGCAGACTAGTCCTATTCCACAATACATTGCTAAGGTGGCGACAAGATTGTTAAGTGATGGAAATGTAATCAAGGTCAACGCAAATAAAGGAATTATTCAAAAAATAAGTTAAATATATGAAAAAAGAATTTAATCTTTACAATGAAGAGCCAAATGTGAATTTGTTAACTTTGAGTTCTTTGCATAATGGTTTTGATGGTGGGGGAAAGAAGGAAAAAACTGTTGGTCAGGCCTTAAGGAACACTTTTGTTATTTATGAAAATGATTGTTTCTCAGCTTATTTTAGGGAGTCAGACGTTAAAGCTTTCGGCGAGAAGATATTGGCTTTAATCGGGAAGAATCCAAAATTTTTTGAAAAGACATTGAAGCCATTAGAGAAGTCGTTTAAGGACGCTCAAAAATTGTATAAGCAAATTTCGAGGGTTAGTTTAAAGAAAAAGACGGATAGTGAATTAATAAAGTTGTTGACAAAATGCTATAAAATTACTGTTGAGATGTGTGACATGGGTGCTATTCCGGTTTTATCCGATTTGGAAGGGTTTTTATTGTCTAATAAGATGGCCAAGGTTGTAGCAAGAAAAAGCAAAAAAGAACGAAAAGATTATTTATCCATTTTAGGCGCTCCTGTTAAGTTGAGCCCTGTACAGAAAATTAAATTTAAATTACAGAGTATTAAAGCAAAGAAGAGATTAAGAAAAGAGATAAAGAAAATATTAAGTCAACGACCATGGTTTGATTATGGTTATCAGGGTCCTATAGCTGAGGTGGTTGATTTGTATGATATGTTTACGGAAAAAAAAGTTAATTTTCAGGATCCTAAAAAAATAAAGCAATTGCAGACAAAATATAAAAAAGAGTTAGGTTTGAGTCGAGAAGAATGGGCCTATTTTGAAAATGCTCAGAGTTTTGGTTATCAAAAGGCATTGAGGGTTGATGCTAGAAATATGATGTTTTATTGTATGGATTTGATTTTAAAAATACTTTCGAGACGAACATTTTATGCATTGAGTCAGTTGCGTTATGCTTTGCCTGGTGAGTTGAGAGACATGGTAAAGAAAAAAGGGCTAAAAAGGCATGAACTGGACGAGAGAAGAAAGTTTAGTCTGGTAAAAATTAATTCTAAGAGAGAGCCAGATGTTTTAATTGGAAATAAGGCAAGAAAGTATATGAGGGAGCGAATTAAAAGGGTATATATTAATAAGAGATTGAAGAAGTTTGAGGGAATGGTGGCACAGCCAGGCCAGGCTCAAGGCGTGGTTAAGGTTATAAATAATGTTTCGGATATTGACAAGATGAATGAAGGTGATATTTTGGTGGCTTATGCAACGACTCCAGATGTAGTGCCGGCAATGAAAAAAGCTTCAGCTATTGTAACAGAATCGGGTGGAATTACTTGTCATGCAGCGATTGTTTCGCGGGAAATGGGAATTCCTTGTGTGGTTGGGGTAAAGCATGTGGTTAAGATAATGAAGGATGGAGATCGCGTAGAGGTTGATGCGACAAAAGGAATTGTTAGAAAATTATAAATAGTAAAATAATTAAACTAATTATTATGACTAGAGTAAAATATTTAAACGATAAGGATTCCTGGATTTTAGCTGAAGAGATTCCGGATATGGATTTGTATTTTTCACAGATTTGGTTGTCGTGTTTTGTTGATGAATTTGATAAGCCGAGCGGAATGAGATATAAGAAGATATTGTCAATTTATCGTGGATACCATCAGTGGTTTTATTTTGGTGATAAAGATTCTTATGAAGTTGGGGAGAATATTGTTGATAAATTCATTGAAAATCCAGAATTTGCTCATAAGGTCAATGAGATGATCGTTAAGACAGCCGATGATTTAAGCCGGTTTTGTAAGAAAATTCCAGAAGGTAATTTAGACAGGTTATCTAACAAAAAGATTTGGGGAATTTTTGAGAAACAAGACAAGCTACATACGCATTATTATCAATGGGGTTGGTTGCCAGTAGCTGCTGATATGTTCCATGCTAATTTTACTGAAAGACTGAAGGATCATTTACAGAAGATCGGAGTTGGTAAAGATAATGTTAATGAAGTCTTGGTGTTGTTAACTCAACCCAGAAAGAAGTCTTTGATTCAGAAAGAACATGAAGAATTCATGGAACTGGCTGTAAAGATTAACAGGGACAAATATCATAAAAAATTGTTTAGAGATTTGTATAAGAATTTTAAAGAGCGGGATATGGTAAAATATGGCTTAAATGTTCATGGGCCTGAATACGAGAGAATGTTTGAAGAAAGGGCGGGTGAGATTATTGATAAAATAAGAAAACCAGCCTTGAGAATGATTCAGAGACATTACCGAAAGTATTTTTATATTAATCACTTATGGGTTGGTAAATGCTATACTTTTGATCATTATATTAAAGAAATGGCAAAATTGATTGGTTATGGAACAGATTTGAGAAAAAGCTTGGATAGCGAAAGAAGGGACAAGAAGGATGTTCTGATAAAGAGGCAGAAATTAATGAGAAAGCTGGGAATTCAGGGTCAGTGGAAGAAGGTATTTGATGAATGGGGTGATTTTATGGTAACAAAAGTTTATCGTCGTTTTGCGCAAATTTATGCTTTGTATAAGATGGAATTTATTTTGCGTGAGATAGGACGAAGATTGGGGTTATCGTTGAAGCAGGTCAGATTTATGCTGCCCATGGAAGTCAAGGAAGGGTTGCTAAATAATAAAGTTAAATCTGAAAAATTGCAGGAACGAACTAAATTTTGTGTCTATTATGCGGAAAAGGGAATTGATAGAATATATACTGGGAAAAGGGCCAAAGAGTTAGCCAAGAAAGCGGAGAGTAAAAAAATACGCAAGGTTTCTGAATTACAGGGGCAATGTGGTTGTGTTGGTAAGGTTAGGGGGAGGGTTAAGATTATAATAAGACCTGAAGATATGGGCAAGATGAATATGGGTGATATTTTGGTTTCTATCGCAACAGATCCCGATATTGTTCCAGCGATGAAGAAGGCAGCGGGGATTGTAACTGAACAAGGAGGGGTGACTTCTCATGCAGCAATTGTTTCACGAGAAATGGGAATTCCTTGCTTGATTGGGACGAAGGTTGTTACAAAGGTTTTTAAGGATGGAGACAAGGTTGAAGTTGATGCAACGAAAGGAATTGTTAAAAAATTATAAATTAAAAATGGCCAAAATGAAAAAGAGTTCGAAGCTTTGGCGGAAGAATTTTGAAATTAAGAATGTTGATTATCAATTGCCTTGGGTATTGGGTGCTTTTTATGATGGTTTTGTTTGGTCTGGATTAAAGCCTGAGATTAAAGAATTGATTTGGATACATGAGCGTGGTGATAATATAGGAACTTATATTTTAAAATTGCAATTGCGAGCGGGAGTTAGAACCATTTTATATAAAATAGTTAAGAGTCCAAATTGGGCAGATAGAGTTGCAGAGAAGATTAGGAAGGGACATGAGGAATATTATTCTTATTCAAAATATTTAGATCGACTTGATTTGGCGAAGTTGTCTGACAAGGAATTGATGAGAAAGTTTAACAAGGCTTCTAGAATTAGATATAGGGCTCATGGGATCAGCGTGACAACAACTTGGTTGGTGGATAGTGATGGTGAAGATTTTTCAAATTATCTATTAAATTATGTTGATAAGCAGATTAAAAATCTGAAATTAAAAATGCAAGCAGCTGAAGTATTTAGTATTTTGACTACTCCAACAAGAGATAGTTTTCAAAGAATTGAAGAGAAAGAAGCTTTGCTAATTTTAAAATTAATACTGAAGGACAAAAAAGCAAAAGAGGTTTTTGTACATAAAGATATTAAGAAGATAAAGGGAGATTTTGAAAATTTGCCGGCGTTAATTAGAAAAAAAATAATATCGTATTATAAAAAATGGCGATGGATGCCTTATACTTATATTGGCCCAGCTTATGATTTGGATTTTTATTTGGAAATGTTTGGTAATTTGATTAAGGAAAAAGTGGATCCAGATAAGTTGTTGCGCAAATATAGAGTCGTTCATCAACAAACCAGAAAAAAGCAAGCGAAATTTTTTATAAAATTAAAAATCGACAAGCGTCATATGCATTTATTTAAAGTGGCGCAGGACATTGTTTTTTTGAAAGGTTGGCGCAAGGATATTTTGTTTTTGGGATTTTATGCTGCAGATCAAATTCTAAAAGAATTGGCCAAGAGAAAGGGGTTGTCTTTAATGCAAATGAAATACATTTGGCCTAGTGAAATTGAAGATGTTGTTTTGCGTGATAAAATTTCGGTAGATGAATTGAACGAGAGAAAGAAATTTAGCGTGTTATATATGAAGAATGGTAAGGTTAGGATTTTGATTGGAGATAAGGCCAGAAAATTTTTAGCAAAACAAAATTTTGAAAAAATAAAAGTAGTTAGTATTAAGGAGATAAAAGGGATGTGTGCATGTCCTGGTAGAGTAAGGGGGGTAGTGCGAGTTGTAAATGTGCCTGAGGATATGGAAAAAATGAAAAAGGGAGATATAATGTTTTCGCATACCACTTTTCCAGCCTTGGTGCCAGCTATGAAGAAGGCAGCTGCTATTGTAACTGAAGATGGGGGAATAACCTGTCATGCGGCTATTGTTTCTCGAGAAATGAAAACGCCATGTGTTGTCGGAGTAAAATCACTTTTGCAGGTTTTTAAAGACGGGGATCGTGTTGAAGTGGATGCGGCCGATGGGGAAATAAAGAAATTGGGTAATTAGGTAGTTAATATTGTTTTTTTATAATAAAAAAAGACCACTAACTAATGTTAGCGGTTGAATAAAGAAAGTGCTAGCGAGTAGCGGCGGTTTTGAGCGCCTGCATCATGTCGAGCGCCCACTGGGGATGTCGGATGACGCGGACATCGGTGACGCCGAATCTAGCTTCGTCGTTGAGAAAATCGATTTCGATGGCCTCACCTTCGCGTAGGATGTAGCCATCTAGTTGGTCGAGGCTTCGGTTAAAGGGTTCGTCTTTATCTTGCAGGGCTACTAGGGTTGCCAGTTCGATACGTGGTGAATGTGAAAAGATGGCGATTCTTCCTTGCCTAAGTAAACGTACGAGTTCTACGAGTTTGTCATAAAAGACGTGGCCTGTTTTTTCAGCAGGAAATTCGTCCATGGTGAGAATTGCTTGCTCGATTAAGATTCCAGCGCGAGCTGCGATGACTCTTGCGCGTTGGAGGAATTGTTCGTTGAGTTCGGTTGAAACGGCGCCAAATTCGGCGACGCGTCTTATGTCAGCGGGGATCTGATTTTTTCTTGTTCTACCGAAATAGTTGACTCCGGAGTCCACTGCGCGAGGTTCAGGTGAACTTGCGATTAGATCATAGTCTCTGCGATTGGCGTCTAGGGCGCCGATTGTTTGCATAATTAGATCACCATTGGTAGCTGTGATGTTATTTTTTCTGTGTGGCGCGTGTCGAATCAATCGTGCAGTCACGAAATCCATGACTTCCTCCCTCTTCGCCTCTTTTCGAGGGCGTGAGATGATCTGAATAGTTCATGTTATATTAGCACATATAAATTTTTTGTCAAACATTTTGAGTTTTAGTTATTTTTTAGCTAAATGTTATTTGACTTGATTTTTTTATTTAGATGGGTTACAATATAAAACTATGAGTAAAGATCATATTATTCCATTTAATAAATTGACTAAAGACTCGGTTGCTGAAGCGGGCGGCAAGGGAGCTTCTTTGGGTGAAATGATAACAAATGGCTTTCCAGTGCCTGATGGTTTTGTAATATCTGCAAGTGTATTTAATCAGTTTTTGGTTGAAAATAATTTACATTTTGAGATTAAAAAGACTTTAGCCGGTGTTAAAGTGAATGATGTTAAATCAGTCGAGAAGGCTTCTAAATTAATTCGAGGCGTAATAAAAAAGCTTAATATGAGCATGGAATTGGAAAAGAAGATCTTAGATAATTATAAAAAGTTAAAATCAAAATTTGTAGCTGTTCGGTCAAGTGCTACCGCTGAAGATTCAAAAGCAGATTCATGGGCGGGTGAACTGGATAGTTATTTGGATACGACTAAGGATATGTTGGTTGAAAATGTTAAGAATTGTTGGGCGTCTTTATTTACGCCAAGGGCAATATTTTATCGTTTAGAAAGGGGACTGAAGAATAAGGAAGTTGCTGTGGCGGTTGTAATTCAAAAAATGATTAAATCGGAAGTATCTGGTGTGGCTTTTTCTGTGCATCCGATTACAAAGGATAGAAATCAAATGGTTATTGAGGCAGGCTTGGGCCTAGGTGAAGCAGTTGTAGCTGGCAAGATTACACCTGATACTTATGTGATTGATAAAAATGATAATATGATTTTAGATATTAATATTTCAGAGCAGAAGAAAATGATTGTGCGAGATGTTAGCAAAAGTAAACGAGCAATTAAAGAGGCCGTAGTTCCTAAGTCTAAATTTGATAAACAAAAACTTGATGGCAGAAAGATTATGGAATTGGTCGAGATTATAAAAAAGAACGAGGACCATTATGGTCAGCCGATGGATATTGAATGGGCTTTGGAAAAAGGAAAATTGTATGTTGTGCAGGCTAGGCCGATTACTACTTTGTAATAATGTCGAATTAAGAATTCTGAAGGGAGATTCAATAGTAAATAACCGAATGATCAGTTATTCTGTAAATTGATTAATTGGAATTTTATTTGGCATTCTGGTTTTCAAATTTATTTTAATTTTTATGAAAAAAGTACTTGTTTGTGGATCTTTGGCTTATGATTATATAATGAATTTTGATGATAAATTCAGAAATCATATTTTACCAGACAAGATTCATATATTAAATGTTTGCTTTAGCGCCGATAATTTATCTAAAGAATTTGGCGGAACGGCAGGTAACATTGCTTATAATTTAAAATTATTGGGACTTGAGCCAGTAATTTTTGCTGCTGCGGGCAAGGATTTTGAGGAATATAAATCTTGGTTTAAATTTAACAAAATAAAAACAGATTATATTAAACAATTAAAAAATGAATTTACTGCTTCAGCGCATATTATTACTGATCAGGACGATAATCAGATAACTTCTTTTCATGGTGGAGCAATGCTGCACAATCATAGATCTTTAAGAAGTGTTGTGAGGAAAGAGAAAATAGGTTTGGCAATTTGCGCGCCAGATTGCCTTAAGGGAATGAAATTTCATGTTAGGGAATTACAGAGTTTAAAAATTCCATATGTTTTTGATCCTGGGCAAAGTATTGTCGGTTTTAGTGGGAATGAATTAAAAAGTATGGCCAAGGGAGCTAAAGTTTTGATTTTTAATGATTATGAGTATCATGTTTTTAAGCAAAAGACCAAATGGAAACAGGAGCAAATTTTGAAAGTATGTGAATATTTAATTATAACTTTGGGTGGTAAGGGTTCAAAGATTTATTGTGGTGGGCGTTTGCATAGGATTTCTTGTGCAAGGCCAAGAAGTATTTCTGATCCAACTGGGGCAGGGGATGCCTATCGGGCGGGCTTGATTTATGGGTTGCTAAATAATTTTGTTCCTGATAAAATGGGTAAAATAGGGGCATGTGTTTCAGTTTATACTGTAGAAAAATATGGAACACAGACGCATAAATTTGATTTAAAAAATTTAAAAAATAAGTATTATAAAAATTTTAAAGAGAAACTATGAAATCGGATATTAAAAATTTAGAGTTAGCGAAAAAGGGAAAAAGAAGAATTGAATGGGCTGCATCATTAATGCCTGTTTTAAGATTAATCGGTGAGGAATTTGCGAAAAAAAAGCCCTTTAAGGGTAAGCGGATTTCAGCTTGTCTGCATGTAACTGCAGAGACGGCTAATTTGATGCGAACTTTAAAAGTTGGTGGGGCGGAAATATTTTTGTGTGCGTCTAATCCTTTATCAACGCAGGATGACGTGGTGGCAAGTTTGGTTAAAGATTATAATATTGTTGTGCAGGCGGTTTGCGGTGAAGATCGGAAAACTTATTATAAGCATCTTAAGGCAGCTTTGGATTTTAAGCCAAATATAACCATGGATGATGGTGCTGATTTAGTGTCGGAGCTTCATTCCAAGCGAAAAGAGCAGATTGAAGATATTTTAGGTAGTATGGAAGAGACTACTACAGGCGTAGTTCGTTTGAGAGCAATGGAAAAAGATGGGGCTTTAAAATTGCCAATTATTTCAGTTAACGATGCTTTAACAAAGCACTTTTTTGATAATCGTTATGGAACGGGACAGAGTACATTGGATGGAATAGTTCGTGCTACTGATGTGTTGATTGCTGGAAAAACAGTCGTAACGGCTGGATATGGCTGGTGTGGTCGTGGCTTTGCTATGCGAGCCAAGGGCATGGGTGCCAATGTAATAGTTTGTGAGGTAAATCCAGTTAAAGCTATTGAAGCGGCCATGGACGGTTTTATGGTTATGCCGATGAGTAAGGCAGTTAATTTGGGTGATATCTTTTGTACTTTAACTGGTGATATGAATGTTATTCGTTCCGAGCATTTTGGAAAGATGAAAGATGGAGCGATTGTCTGTAATTCTGGTCATTTTAATGTTGAGATTGATATTGACGGTCTAAAGAAAATTTCTAAATCTAAAAAGCAGGCGAACACATTTGTTGAACAGTACGTTTTAAAAAGTGGTAAAAAAATAAATTTATTGGCTAATGGCCGTTTAATAAATTTAGCGGCTGCTGAGGGTCATCCGGCAGGCGTAATGGATATGTCTTTTGCAAATCAGGCGTTGTGCACTGAATATGTGATTGAAAATTATAATAAATTGGAAAATAAAGTTTATCCTGTACCAGATAAAATTGATAAGCTAGTGGCGGAATTGAAGTTGAGGGCGATGGGAATTAAAATTGACAGACTGACAGTTGAGCAGAAGAAATATTTGAATTCATGGCGTGTTGGGACATAGTTAAAAAACTAAAAAATTAAAGACATAAAAAAACTCCCATGCAGGGAGTTTTAGTTTTAGTTTTAAATCTTTATTGTTATTCAGTTGGGTAATTAGAATTTTGCCATTGAGTGAAGCCGTCTATAAGATTAATGGCTTGTGTAAAACCTTTTTCGGTCAGCATTTCAACAATTAATTTGCTACGGTGTCCTGTTTTATCATAAATTATTAGTTCTTCATTTCTGGGAAGTTCTTTTATTTTTTCAGCTATTTGTTCGAAAGGGATGTGGATGGCCCCTTTAATGTGTGAATCTATATAGTCTTCTTGGTTTCTGATGTCTAAAATAGTGATATCCTCTTGGCTATCAATTATTTCTTTTAATTGTTCGGTGTTGATGTTTTTATAGGTTACTTCTTGTCCGGAGACCGTAGGGTAATTCTGTTCTTCCCAGCTAGTTACGCCATCTTTGAAATCTTTAATGTTGTCAAATCCGAGTGACAAAAGTGTTTCAGCGGCTTTAGTCGAGAGTTTGCAGCTGCTTTCACTATAACAAGTTACAATAATTTCTTTATTTTTGGGTAGTTCCTCTTTTCGTTTTTCGAGTTGGTCAAGGGGGATATTTATTGAACTGGGAATATGTTTACTTAAATAATTATCAAACCGTTGGACATCTAGGATAACGATATCGTCTTTATCATCTAGTT
>JAUWOX010000026.1 GCA_030611905.1 bacterium | reverse complement strand
TTTCTTCTTCTTTTTCTTTTCTAGGTTTTTCTGCTTCTTTTTTAGTTTCTTTTATTGTCTTTTCAATTTTTTCCTTACCGGCTAAAATGGAGAATTGATCAACGAGTATTCTTCCTGCTTTAGCAACAGCATCTAGCGGAGTAATAGTTCCATCAGTTTTCAAATTAAGGATAAGTTTATCATAATTTGTTCTTTGTCCAACTCGAGTATCTTCTACTTTATAGCCAACTGCTTGAATCGGTGAAAAAATAGCATCGATAGCAATCATGCCGATTTCTAGATTTTTGCCATCGCGCTGTTCTATTGGTAAATAGCCCATTCCTTTTTCGGCAATTAATTCCATTTTAAAATCAGCATCTTTATGAGTTGCTTGGGCGATGAGTCGGTCAGGATTCATAACTTCAATGTCTGAGTTGGCTTTTATATCTTTGGCGGTTATTGACCCACTTCCTTTGTGTTCCAATATTAATTTAACTGGTTTATCAGAAAATGATTTAATTCTTACTTTTTTAATATTAAGAATAATATCAATTACGCTTTCTTTGATATGTTCAATCGCAGTAAATTCATGTTCAACTTTTTTTATTTTTATTGCGGTGATGGCTGCGCCAGGCAAGGACGAAAGTAATACTCTTCTTAGGGCATTTCCTAAAGTTGTTCCATAGCCAGGGAAGCATGGTTCAATTGCAACCGTAGCTTCCATGTTTTTTTCTTTTTCAAGTGATATTTTAGTTGGTAGAGTTATTTCTTCCATGATTTTAAATTAGTTATTAGAAAATAGAAAATAGAAAATAGTTATTCTTTGTTCGTACTATTCCCTGTTTTCTATTTACTATTTACTGTAAAATTCAATAATCTGTTTTAAATTTATTGATCTGTCCATATCTGCTTGTGTAGGCAAGCCAACAACTTTTCCTAGAAGATTTGTCGTGTCAATTTCCAGCCATTTAGGAACTTCATCCTTGACTATAGTTTTTGGAATTATTTGAAAATACTTATTCTTTTTAGAACCGTCTTTTACTTTGATTACTTCATTTAATTTAATTTGATAAGAAGGTATGTTAACCGAACGATCATTCACCTGGATATGGCCATGATTAACTAATTGGCGGGCTAACGTTCTTGATTTGGCAAAACCTAGGCGAAAAATAACATTGTCAAGTCGGCTTTCTAGTAATTGGGCGAGTTTTTCACCGGTAACGCCTTCTTGTTTATTTGCTTTGGTAAAATAATTTTTAAATTGCTTTTCTCTTGTACCATAAATCTTTTTAGCTTTTTGCTTCCCGTATAGCTGAGTACCATATTCTGATAATCTTGGTTCTCCCTTAGGTCCATGGATGCCGGGAGCATAATTTCGTCTAGTTAAGGCGCATTTAGGAGTACTACAACGATCTCCCTTTAAAAAGAGCTTCTCTCCATAACGACGACATTTTTTACATTTTTTCTCTAGCATAGAAGTTAATTAACGCCGATATTTTAAACCCGTCGAACCTTGCGAGGACGACAACCATTGTGAGGAATGGGCGTAATGTCTTTAATTGATAATATATTTATTCCTTGCGAGCTTAGTGCTCTAATTGCAGCTTCTCTTCCGCCCCCGATTCCCTTCACAAAAACCTCAACTTCACTAAGGCCCGTAGGGCGTACTTTTTCAATAACGTTCCTGACAATCTCGGTAGCAGCATAAGGAGTAGATCTTTTAGCGCCCTTAAAGCCTAGCGCACCTGCATTGCTCCAGCAAATCACATTTCCATTTAAATCAGCCAATGAAATATGCGTATTATTGTAAGTTGATAGAATATAAGCACGTCCTTTGCTTATTTTTCGAAGGGGTTTTTTCTTAGTATTTTTTTTCGGTGAAATTTTAGCCATTATATTAGTTCATTAATTTAAGTTTTCTCGGCTGATGGTCTTCTACCGCTGCCGGCAGTTCTTCTAATATTGCCACGAACTGTTCTGGAATTTGTTTTGGTTCTTTGTCCATGGACGGGCAAATTTTTTGCATGCCTGGAACCCTTATAACAATTGATTTCTTTTAATCTTTTTATATTGATCATGTTATCTCGACGAAGATCGCCTTCAACCTTGTGTTTTTTCTCAATCAAATTTTTTAAAGTATTAATTTCATCAGTTGTTAGTTCTTTCGCTTTTTTGTTGCGCTTAATATTTGTATTCTTTAATATCTTTTCGCTTAAAGAATTTCCAATGCCATAAATATATGTCAAAGCGACATCTATTCTTTTTTCTTGAGGAATTGTTATTCCTGCTATTCTTGCCATTCGTTTGCTTTAGTTAATTTTATTATCCTTGTCTTTGTTTGTGTTTAGGATTTTCGCAAATAATATAGACTCTTCCTTTTCGGCGGACTACTTTACATTTATTACACATTTTTTTTACTGAAGCGCGAACTTTCATATTGAATAATTAATAATTAACTTTCGATAAGTTAATTGTTTAAAGACTAATGATTAAATGTTAAATTTAATCAAAGACGTCTAGTAATCCTTCCCTTTGATAAATCATAAGGGGTAAGCTCTATTAAAACCTTATCGCCGGGCAATAATTTAATAAAATACATTTTCATTTTTCCCGACGCATAGCCGAATACTTCATGTCCATTTTCTAGCTTAATCTTGAAAGTAGCATTAGGAAGATTTTCAACAACTGTTCCTTGCGTTTCAATAATGTTCTTTTTCTTTGACTCACTCGGAGTATTTTTTTTAGGCATAAAGAAAAGAGTTTAACCAGGTTAAACTAAAATTTAATCTTGTTCTTATTATATATGGTAATTACCCCCCTGTCAATAAATTTCTTTAAATTAATGCTTTTTTGGCTTATTCAAGCTGTTTTTCTATGATTTTTATCTTGTTTTTTATTCTAGGAACCTTTTTTACCCAGAATGGCCAGAGCATTATTTCGGCTTTATAGATGTATGGATTAGTCATCAAGTATTCTTTAGTTTCGATTGTGTCTTTTCCTGAAATATTTTTTCTTATTTCTTCTTGGTTGATTTCGGTAAATATTTTTTTATTTAAACTTATTTTTAATTTAATTTCTCCTTCTTCAGTATTTTCCAGCTCTTTTTCATATTCTATTCCATCATCAAAATTTTCATCTAACAGTTTTTTATTTTTCGGTAAAAAGTTCTTAGCATCATCAAACAATATTTTATTCAATTCCTCTCTTGAGACTATAGGAACACTGGACTTAGCTGTTATGGACATTTTAAAATCCTTGGTTTCTTTATCTTCTTCTCCATTTGTTTCAGAATCAATAATTTCGTTTTTAATTGCTCCCTTGATAATTGTTTTTCCTTCGGGAACTTTTTCTGTAAGATCTTCTACTGTTTTTTGAACTATTTCTTCTAATAACAATTCTTTCGCTTTTTTGAGGTCTTCGCTAGTAATAATATTTATCTTACGAGAATCTCCACCGGAAATTGGATCCAGGCTAGCCGCCTTAATGTCTTCTTGTTTTTCAGGCGATAGACCTGGAATAGTAAAAGGGGTTTCCGATTCAAGATTATATTCTTCGCCTGCTTCATCAGCTTCAATAGTGGCGGTAATTCTTCCTGAAACCGTTTGGCCTTCTTTGATCTTGGCTCCGGGTATTTCAATATCTTGCGTTAATCGATAAAGTTCTCCGCTGTCTGCTATGAATCGAGTGGAAGCCACTAACGGCTGTGAGCTCGAGGAATATTTATTGTAAATAATAATTTGGCCCTTGGCCTTCTGGCCGATATCTCTTTCGCCAGTTGCTGGAAATGTTTTTGCTTCGCTGCTTTTTTGTGACGATGTCACTTCATAAGAGATGATTTTTTCCGATGGATTGGCTTTTTCTGAATCTTTAACTAAAGTCGTTTCTAGGGAATGAGAGAATGGTTCAGTTTTAGGACTAACGAGAACAGTGGCTTGGGGTAAGAAAAAAATAACTGATATCATTCCAATAATGAAACATGCGATAAAAAAAATTATCAATATTTTGCCGGTAAAGCTGGGCAATAAAACTAATTTGGATTTTTGTCTTTTTTGGAATCTCTCCTTTAGCGTTTCGATCTTTTTTTGTTTTGCTTCTTTTCTTATTTTTGTATAATCCGGTTTATTTATCTCCGGAGTAGGAACTTTTTTTAGTTTTTCAATATTCTTTGTCAAAACTTCTTCTGGAACATTGATGCTAGATGCTCTTTCTTTTTTTTCTGTTTTAATTGGCGTTTTTATCTTTCCCTTATTGCTAATGTTTAATTTTGCTCTTTGGGCTAATGCTTTTCCAATCACATCGGAAGTAGATACTGTTATATTTTTTTCTAAAGACTCCGATTGTCTTTTTAAAATTTTAAGATTAACAATACTCCTAATTAATGGAGATTTTTTAGGAAATATCAACTCAATGTCTTTTTCTTCGACATTTTTTATTTTATCAACAACTGACGTAATTTCTTCGTCTTCTTCTATATAGATTGGTTTCATGTATTAGTTAAAAGTTTAAAGTTAAAGGTTATCGGAGGATAAACTCTTAACTTTGCATTGCAAGCTTTGAATTTTTCACTTTGAACTTTAAGCTTATTACGTGTGCATCATATTAACTACTTTGCGAAGTATTCCTTTCACTGGATCTTCATCACCGGCTAAATCTAAGGCCAAATTGGCTAAAGCCATGGGAGTAACGTCTTGTTGGCTTTTAAGTAATCCCGTCTTGTCTATTATGCTAACAATTTCATCAGGCTTAATGAATTTTATGCTTGGTTTTCGGGGAAATGGCATTTTTTTATACCAATCTCCTTGCAAAGCAGTTCTTATTCCGATTAAAGCACTGCCTCCGCCACATAGTAAAATTTGAGTGGGGAGACTGTCAACATTGGGGAATTCTGATAAAGATAATTCTATGCCGGAAAGCCAAACTTTACAATCTGAATCCAACGCTTTTTTAACTTTCTTGGCAATTTCTGGTTTTAATTTGCTATTTGAATATTTAATCTTAATTTCTTCGGCTTCGGCTGCGCCAATTTTTAATGTATCAGCCAAACGCTTAGTAAAGGCGCGGCCGCCTAGTCCAAACATTTTTGTTCCTTCTAGTACCCCATTTTTTACTATGGCAACATCAGTTGTACCGCCGCCTATATCTATGAAAATAGCGGAGAACTGACGGGCATTTTCCCCTATTGAACAAGCGACGGCATATGGTTCAGCCGCAATTGATAATAGATCCATATCTAAATCTGTTGAAATTGACTGCAGGGCGCCAAGATGAACCAGAGGAGCATAAGCATTGAATATAGAAATACAAACATCTTTTCCCTGAAAACCTACTGGGTTGGTGACACGATAGCCATCTATGCGAACATCAACTATGGCGGCATTAATTAATTTAACATCTATTTCATCTATGCCGGTTTCCCAAGATAATTGTTTGCGAACTTGATTGAATGCTTTCCATTGAACTTTTTGTAAAATATTTTTAAGTTCAGCTAAATCAATTTTAGCTTTTGGTTTTTTTCTTTGATAGTGGACATTAGTAGTTGTGCCCTTGACTAATTCACCAGCGATTCCCAAGATAACTTGATCTGGCTTAACATTGGCCATCTTCTGCGCTTCTTCGATGGCCTTTTCAGCAGAGCGAACTACGCCTTGTATATCCGTAATAGCGCCGGACTGCATGTCTGTCATTTTTTGTTTTTTCTTGCCAACACCAATAACATAGCCTTTATTTTTTTTTACTTCAAAAATTAAAGCCTTGGCAAGGTCGGTGCCAATGTCTAGAGCTAAAGCGTAGCGACCAGATTTTGCTTTTGGTTTTGAGAAAAGATTATCTAATAGTCCCATGGGTTGGAATTAAGAATTATAAACTAAGAATCAGTGATTCTAATTTTTTTTTCTTGATTCCCCAAATTAAAATTTAATCCGCCTGCGTCTTCGCTTTGGCTCGGACTCCGGCGGACAAGTGGTTTGTGATTAAAAATTTGTATTACAAATTTTTAATCTCCCCGCAGCTTGCTGCGGAAAGGAGAATCCAGGATTTGCCCTGGGGTTCATATCATTTGATTACGGGGGGCGTATTTTGTTTTATTATAGCATATATAAAAATTAGTTCGGTGGATAAATTAATTTTTTAAAAATATTTCTCTTATTTTTTCTTCCATTGCCTCTAAAGCATATCTAATCCATTCATCTCGGCTAAATTTAATATCATCATTAATAGTTCTTAAAATATTTCCTGGGGCAGTTGAGCCAATTCTTCTGGTGATAAATAAACATAAGTTTAATCTTTTCATAAGAAGTTCAGTTCTTTTTTCACTATTTTCTTCTTTTTCTAACTCCGTCTTGACTTCTTCGATAACTTTTAAATATTCTTGATAGATTGGTTTTAAATAATTTTTAATTAAAATTTCTTTTTCCTCTTTTTTAACCCAGCCTCCTTCCAAAGCATGATTGACACAAAAATCAAAATACTCATCTTCAGGAATAATTTGAGTTTCGCTGGTAAAATCGCGGTATTCTGATCGTAGTTGTTCTTTTTCGGGCATAGTAATTCTTGTTAGATGGCTCAAATGACCATTTGAGCCATCTAGATATTTAGGCTTAAATAAGGTATTTTAACGGCCAAAATGCCTGCCTGCCGGTAGGCAGGGCTTAAATAAGCTGTTTGCTTTATTCAAGCTAAAAGTAAAATCTCTTTAAATTAAAATCGCTTTTATTCTTCTTACTCCCGAAGAACCTGATCCCTCTTTTTTTATCTTGAACTCGCCTAATTCTTTAATATTTTTGACATGCGGGCCACCACAGATTTCACAAGAAAAATCGTTAATAGAATAAACTTTAACTTTATCGCCATATTTTTCTTCAAATAAACCAATGGCGCCTTTTTCTTTGGCCTGTTCAACTGTCATTTCTTCCATTTTAACTGGCAGAGCTTTTTGAATTTGTTCATTAACTATTTGCTCAACCTGTTCTAATTGTTCTGGGCTCAATTTTTCTTGATGGGTGAAATCAAAACGAAGTCTTTCTGGATTTATATTGCTCCCCTTTTGCTCAACATGGTCACCCAAAATTTGACGCAAAGCTTGATGAAGTAGGTGAGTAGCGGTATGGAGCTTGGTAGTAGCTTCTGTGTGATCAGCCAACCCGCCTTTGAATTTTTTAGCGGCGCCTTTGCGAGAAAGTTTTTGGTGTTCTTTAAATTCTTTATTAAATCCTTCCCTATCAATTTTAATATCATCCCTAGCTAGATCTTGCGTCAATTCAATAGGGAATCCATAAGTATCATATAAATGAAAAGCATCTTGACCGCTAATTTTTTTTCTATTCTTATCAATAATTTTTCCAAAAACTTTTAATCCCTTGGCTAAACATAATTCAAACCGGTCTTCTTCTTTGCCTAGTTCTTTGAGAATAAATTCTTTTTTATCTAAAAGATTGGGATATCTTTCTTTGTAAATATCAATGACTATATTAGCGACTTGCTGGCTGACATTTTCCTTTTTTTCTATTTCTAAAAGTTTGGCCTGCAAAGTGGCGCGTCTGATTAGACGGCGAAGGACATAGCCCTGATCAAGATTAGATGGTGTAATGCCGTCCATTAGAATGAAGGTGGCTGCTTTTATATGATCAGCAATGATTTTTTTTGCTTTTTCTGGACTGGTACTGACTTCTCGATAATCTTGCGAACGGCCGGAAAGCTTTTCCTCTATTAAATCCATGATCGGTTTGAAAAGCTCTGTTTGATAAGAATTTTCATAACCTTCAAGAATAGCTAAGGTTCTTTCAACTCCCATACCAGTATCAATATTTTTTTGTTTTAATTCTTTGTATTCACCTGTTGAAGTTTTGTCATACTGCATAAAGACTAGGTTCCAGATTTCACAATTTTTTCCACAAGAACATCCTGGCTTACATTCAGACGAACACTTTTTTTGACCAGTATCATAAAATATTTCAGTATCTGGGCCGCAAGGTCCGATTTTTCCAGCAGGCCCCCACCAATTTTCTGATTTCGGCAGAAAATAAATTCGTTCTTTGGGAATACCAGTTTCCTGCCAAATCTCGGCAGCTTGTTCATCCCTAGGAGCATCTTCGTCACCGGCAAAAACTGTAACTGATAATTTTTCTGTATTTATATTCAACCATTGAGGAGAGGTTAAAAATTCATAAGCCCATTTAATAGTGTCTTCTTTGAAATAATCACCAAGCGACCAATTGCCCAGCATTTCAAAAAAAGTATTATGCCAAGCATCGCCGACTTCTTTAATGTCAGTGGTCCTGATACAACGCTGATTGCTAACTAACCTTTTGCCTCCAGGGTGTTTTTGACCCAATAAAAAAGGAACTAGCGGATGCATGCCAGCAGTGGTAAATAAAACAGAAGGATCATGTTCTGGAATTAAAGACACATTGGGAATGAGAGTATGGCCCTTTTGTTTGAAAAAATCTATGTATTTATTGATGAGTTCTTGAGAGTTCATATTTTTTAATCTGGCCTTCTAATCTTTTGTTGTATTTTTTTCTCCTTGTCATAAAATTCCTCAAGTTCTGCTTCTAATAATTCTTTTTGTTTTTCTAAATCTTCAATTTGATTTTTGATTTCACGAATTTTTTTGGTACGCTGATCAATCTCATCACGAAGATCGTCTAAATCAGATTTAAGACGCCTCTTTGGATCAGTGAAGTCTGTGGGCATATAGTTGTTATTTGTTATTCAATTTGCTTATTTTATTTTACCTCATTTGCTCTTCTTCCGCAATAACTCCTCCACCGATAACTTGATCATTATTATACATAACAGCAGATTGACCTGGCATGATGGCTCGCTGGGGAGTTTGAAAATGGGCGAGTAGGGAAGTGCTATTTATTTTTTTTATTTCAGCATCATTGGGTTGCTGTTGATAACGAATTTTTATTTTACAGCGATGGGGGAGTGGCGTATCCCCTATTAAATTTAATTTTTTTACAATTAATTTTTTGGAAAATAAATGCGGATCCTTGTCGTCATCACTGACTTTTAAAATGTTACGGTCAAAATCAAGGCCAACAACATAATATGGTTTTGCATTGGCTAGACCTATCCCCTTACGCTGACCTAAGGTATAAAATGGAAGGCCTTTATGCTCGCCTATTATCTGGTTCTCGCTGTTTATAATTTTACCGGGCTTAGCCTCTTTAATATAGCGCTTTAAGAAATCATTGTGATTTTTTTCATTTATAAAACAGATTTCCTGTGATTCTGGCCTTTTAGCTGTTGGTAGGTTGAATTTTTTGGCTAAAGTACGGACTTCTGACTTTGTATAATCCCCTATTGGGAATAAAATTCTGGATAATTGTTTTTGATTCAAATTATATAAGAAATAGGATTGATCTTTGTTTTTATCTTTGGCGCGAAGCAACGAGAGCTGTTTGCTATTTTCTGTTCCCTGTTTGCCAACTTTAGCGTAATGGCCCGTGGCAAGATAATTAACATCTAGCTCTTCGGCCTTGTTTATGAGAAATTTAAATTTGATATGTTTATTGCACATTATGCAGGGATTGGGGGTTAAGCCATTTTTGTAAGCATTGATAAAATAGTCAACAACATGTCTCTTAAATTCATTTTCACAATTTAGAGTATATAGTCTTATGCCTAATTTTTGACAAACCTTTCTGGCGGCTTCATGTGCTTCTGACGAACAACATTTGTTTGTAGATTGCGAAGTGTTATTTTTCTCGTGCCAAAAGTGCATAAAAATCCCGGTTACCTGATAACCTTGTTTTTTAAGTAGGGCAGCGGCGACGCTACTATCTACTCCTCCAGACATGGCGCAAATGACTTTTTTCATACGAATAAGTATAAAATAAAACCTTGATTATGTAAAGAAAAACGGCTTAAATAAGCCGTTCAATTATGTCATTCAACTATAAAAGTTCCTTATTCATTTAGCAATCAATCAATGCAATAATCTAAATAAGTTATCTATCAATTTTTACAACTTGCCTTGGTTTCGGATTTTTATCATTCGTATTTCTTGGACTAGTTTTGGATTTTAATTGATCAAAGGCTTTTTTAAAGGGTTGGTTTATATTTTTCTCTTCTCTTCTTACTGGAGACTGGTACCTATTTTGATACCTCGGTCTTCTCTGAGAATCTATATGCTCTACTGGCGGAGGGCTACTCCATTTAGCAATTCTTTCTTCGACTTCACTTCTTGCTTTGGCGTATTTTTCTCTAGAGACTTTGATTATTTTTTCCCGATTACCTTCTGTCTTAGCGGAAGGCGGCAAGGTAATGGCACTGAAGCCTTGAGAAGCAACACCATCAATCATTAATTTAAGATAAACGTTATATTTGGTTAAATTAACTAGGTCTGTTTCTGTAAAGATTGGTTCAAATTCTTTGGCTAGGAATTCCGAGTCAGCAGCGCCAATACGGAAAACTACAATAGTGCCAACATTGCCAAAAACGGCATCACGGACTAGAGTTGTTCCCCCGACTTCCAACTGTCCAATATATTGATGCCCAATTATTAAATTTAAATGGTATTTTCTAGCCTCTGATAGAATATCGGCAAACGAATCTGTTGCAAAGTTTTGGAACTCATCAACATAAAGATAAAAGTCTTGTCTTTCGTCTTCTGGAGTGTCAATTCGGCTCATGGCGGCCAATTGTATCTTGGTTATAACCATAGCACCAAAAAGCGTTGAGGCATCCTCGCCTATTCTACCCTTGGATAAGTTAAGAAGAACTATTTTTTTATTGTCCATTATTTCTTTCATATTTATGGACGAATGTGTTTGAGAAATTATATTCCTCACAAGCGAACTAGAAAGAAATTGACCAACTTTATTTTGAAT
>JAUWOX010000116.1 GCA_030611905.1 bacterium | reverse complement strand
GAGGGATAGCTCCAGGGTTAGATAGGCTATTAATGGTTTTGTGGGAATGTGATAGTATTCGAGATATTTATGCTTTTCCGAAGAATGGTAGGGCGCAGGATGTGATGTTGGGCGCACCGGGTAAGGTGAGAGCAAAACAATTGAAGGAATTACATATTAAGATTGTGGATTAGGTACTTAGTTTCTTAGGTACTTAGGGTTTTGTTAATTTGTTTAATTGGTTAGACTGGCTAAATATTATAAAATAAATACAAAAGTTATGATGAAAAATTTTTTTAGTCATTTTGGCGGTGGTTTTTATTTTGCCATTTATGGCCAATGCTGATGGAGGTCTTTTTCCGCCACCAGATTATTATGTTAAAGAAGACAACCAAAAGGCAGTCATTGTTTATGATGATAATATGGAGACTTTGATTTTGTCGGTAGGATTTTCTGGAGACGCCAAGGACTTTGGTTGGGTAATTCCAACGCCTAGCAGACCGGAAGTTACCAAATCGTCTGATGAATTGTTTAAATCTTTGAAGGATTTGACAGGTTATCAGGATGCTGTTTATCCTACGGAGGGTTTAGGTCTGGGTGCGCCCGAGGCAATGGAAAAGGAAGCTGTAACAGTTTTAGAAACTAAAAAGATTGATATTTATGATATCGCTATATTAGACGCCAGTGATTCAGGTGCTTTGGCTAAGTGGTTGAATGATAATGGCTATCAGTATCCTGAAGACGAAGCTTATGTTTTAGAAGATTATATAAATAACCAATGGTTTTTTACTGCTGTTAAGGTGAGTTCTGATTTTGCAGATACAGTAGCGGTTCAGAGGTTAGGTGATGGACATGCTACTCCTTTGCAGTTGACTTTTCAATCTGATAAGATTATTTATCCATTGAAAATTTCTTCTGTTCAAGTTGAAAAGGCAAAAGAAAAAAGTAAGGACGATGTTTTGGAAAGCGAACAGGACATGTATGCGATTGAGGAAGATAGAGCTTATCTAAAAGATGAATATGTTAGTCTTTATTATCCAGTTTATGATCAGAATATAGGAATAACTTTATATGTTTTGGCAGATCATAAAAAAACAGTGCCGGGATTTACAACTGAATATGCTGGCTGGGTCAAGCCAAAGCAAATTGAAGAGTGGGCTTATGTTGATGGACAGCCGTGGATGGAGACAAATCAAAAATATTATTTGACCAAGCTTTATGATTCAATGATAACTTCGGAGATGACTAATGATTTGTATATTAGAGAAGCGGAAGATGACAATGTGGTTGGCAAAGGGGAGACATCTGGTTGGAAAAATGTTTTAATGCAGATTTTATATTTTTTCTTGTATATAGTTTTATGGATTATTTCGCCAATTGGTATTATTTTCTTAATCTCGACTCTGGTTCAATTTTTAGGCAAATCGCAGATTGGTCATATTATTGCTTGGGTTTTTCAGGTGATTATGTTTTTGTGTAATTTAGTTTTTGTGTTAATTTTGAATTTAGTAGGACTTGGTAGTTTAGCGACAAGTGTTCCTGTGGGAATGTTAGCGGCGAGTTATGTAACTATTGCGATTATGGTCTTTATTGTGATTATGCAGGAGGTTTATAAAAGGAAGACAAAAGTACAGAGCAAAAAGGCGAAAGTAGTAGTTAAGAAGTAGAAAATATGCGTTGAAAAGGCTTGAAAATTAGTAAGTTTTTTATGAAAAAAATATCTGTAAAAAAAATTATTGGATTGTTGAATCTTGAGCCACATCCAGAAGGCGGTTATTTTAAGGAGACTTATAAATCATTGAAGAAATCGAGGTTTGTTCGTTTTGTGGGCAAGAGGTCTTATTCGACCGCAATATATTTTTTGATTCCGAGTGGCCAAAAGTCATCTTTGCATCGGATTAAATCTGATGAGATTTGGCATTTTTATTTAGGAGGGCCGATAGCTATTGTAGAGATAAATCCAAAAGGTAAAGTAATAAAGACTGTTTTGGGTTCTAATCTTGCAAAGGGTGAAGTGCTTCAGCATGTTGTGCCGGCTGGTGTATGGTTTGGTGCATATCCTAATTTTGGAACAGAATATGCTTTGGTTGGATGTACTGTAGCACCGGGTTTTGATTTTAAGGATTTTGAATTAGGGGATAAGAGAGGCTTACTTAAAAAGTTTCCTAATGCGGAAGAAGAAATCGAGCTTCTAACTTAAGGAATAAATATGTACTAATTATGTTAAAAAAGCTGGAAAATTTATTGAAAAAAGAGAAGGCGAAGTATAAAAGAATTGAACATCGGAAGGTTTATACTACTTATGATGCAGCATCTACGCAGCATATTGACTTAAAATCTGTTGGTAAGACTTTGTTGGTAAAAGGAGATGGAAAATTTGCATTGGCAGTTATTCCCGGACATAAAAAGTTAGACATTATAAAATTGAAAAAAGTGATGAATCGGCATATTGATGAGATTGAAGCGAGAATGATTAAAAAGCTGAGCATTGCCACTGAAGCGCAGATTAAACGGAACATTACTAAAAAGGCCGGAGCTTTGCCGCCATTTGGAAGTTTATATTTACTGCCGACTATTGTTGATACGGGCTTGATGAGGCAAAAGAAGATTAATTTGAATGCCGGAAGTTTTACGGAGTCAATTGAGATGACGCCGGCGCAGTACAGAAAGACAGAAGACGAGATGATTGTTGGTAATATAGGGAAATAGGTTTTTATATTCTATGTTATATAACATAAAATTAGAAAAATTCGAGGGACCTTTGGATCTTTTGCTAGAACTTATTGAAAATGAGAAGATGGATATTACAGAAGTTTCTTTGTCCAAGGTAACTGATGAATTTTTGAAACAACTTGATAATATAGAAAATATTGAGCCATCCGTGTTGGCTGATTTTTTGTATATAGCGGCGCAGTTGATTTTGATTAAATCAAGGAATCTGCTTCCTGATTTAGAAGTTACTGAAGAAGAAGAAATTTCCGCGAGCGAATTGAAAAAAAGATTAATGGAATATAAGAGGTTCAAGGATATGTCAGTGAGAATAGGCGAGATGTATAAGAATAATTATAGAAGTTATGAGCAGAAGTTTTTTGTAGAAAGAAAGAGCGTTTTTCATCCGGGACGGCATTTGAATTTGAAGAGTTTGCAGTTTGTTTTAAACAATCTAGTTAAGAAGATGGTAGAGTTCGAGGAATTGGAAAAAGAAACTATCAAGGAAACTGTTTCGGTTAAAGAAAAGATTTCTTATATTAGGAATTTGATTACTAAAAGAGTCAAAATAGGATTTAACGAAATTTTAACGGGTTCGAAATCAAAGACAGAGGCGGTTGTTTCCTTTTTAGCATTATTGGAATTGGTTAAACAAAAGATTTTGAATGTTGAGCAAGAGAAATTGTTTGGAGATATTTTGATTGGCGCAGATTCCACACAGGTTTCGCAACGGATTTTACGTAAGTAGCTGGATATGTTTAGACCTAATTAACTAATTAATAAAATGAAATCAATGACCAACTTAAAATTTATTTTAGAAGGTGTAATATTTGCATCAGGCAAGCCAATTGGAAAGAAAAAATTGGCTAAAGTTTGCAATGTTGATGTAAAAGAAGTTGATAAAACTTTGATGGTTTTAAATGATGAATATCGACAGACTGGACGTGGAATTAGATTAATGCTAAAATCCGACGAAGTGCAAATGGTGACAGCACCGGAATATGCTAAAACTGTGGAAAAACTCGTAACGAGTGAGTTGCAAACTGATTTGTCAAGGGTGTCGTTAGAAACTTTGACAATAATTGCTTATCGTGGTCCTATTACGCGTGTTGAGATTGAGGCTATTCGTGGTGTGAATTGTATGTATATTTTGAGGAATTTAGCTGTGAGAGGGTTAATTGAGAAGAATAT
>JAUWOX010000084.1 GCA_030611905.1 bacterium | reverse complement strand
ATTCTTCTTTATACTCAAGAGGCATCTTTAAAGGGAGTAGCCTATAATATTGTTATTACTTTGGTTTTTTTGATTCCTTTAATTACAATGAGAACTTTTGCCGAGGAAAAGAAGCAAGGAACTTTGGAATTATTAATGACTAAGCCGGTAAAAGACTGGGAAGTGGTTTTAGGTAAATTTTGCGGGGCAGCTTCATTGTATTTAATAATGCTGGCCTCAACTTTGGTTTATGTTTTAATTCTATTTAAATACGGTAATCCAGACATGGGTCCTATTTATTCGGCTTATATTGGATTAATCTTGGTTGGTTTTTGTTTTATTGCTTTGGGAGTGTTTGCTTCGACTGTAACTGAAAATCAGATTATTGCGGCAGTAATAGGCTTTGCTATGGTGCTGTTGCTTTGGGTTTTAAATTGGGCATCTTCTCAATTTACTGGTAGTTTGGGCGAAATTGTTTCTTATTTATCTCTGTCTTCGCATTATGATAATTTTGTAAAGGGTATGGTTGATTTAAAAGATTTAGTTTATTATTTAAGTTTTATATTTTTTTGGTTGTTTGTGACGGTTAAATCTATAGAGATAAGGAAGTGGAAATAAAGAATAAATTGTTATGACGAAATTTGAGAAGAAGAAAATTAAAGACAGAATTAAGGGCGCTAGCAAGGGAGCTAGTGAGGTTTTAGGTAGGCGTCAGACTAAATGGGGTAGTAATACGGCGGTGGTTATTTTGGCGTTGCTTGGAATTTTGATTTTGGTTAATTATATTGTTTGGAAAGAATCTGGAACTTTGCGTTGGGATTTGACCAAAAATAAGCAATATACTTTATCACAGCAAACTAGAAAGATATTGACGAATGTTGACGAGGATGTCAATATTATCGCGTTTTATAGAAAGAGCAATCCATCTAAAGAGCAATTAGAGAATCTTTTAGATGAATACAAGGCCAAGAATTCGCATATTAAAGTTGAATTTATTGATCCAGATTCTAATCCGACCAAAGCACGAGAATATGGTATAATAAAATATGGAACAATTGTTTTTCAAAAGGGAGATAAGAAAGAAGAGGCGACTGGTTTTACAGAAAGCGATATTACTTCCAGTATTTTAAAGTTAGATCGTGATGAGAAAAAGACTGTTTATTTTATGGTGGGGCACAATGAAAAAGATATTAATAAGTCTGATGAAAAGGGCTATAGTAGTGTAAAAAACACCTTGGAAAAAGAAGGTTTTGAAGTAAAGACATTAAATTTAACCACGGCCGATGTTCCAGATGATGCCAGTGTAATTATTTTAGCTGGACCACAAAAGCCGATTTTGGATCAGGAGAGAGATAAATTAAACAAGTATTTAGATGAAAAAAACGGTAAGTTGTTTGTTTTGATAGATCCTAAGAAGGAAACAAAGCAGGATGTTAAAATGTCTGGATTCTTAGAAAAAAGGGGAATAGTTTTGACTGATGGGATGGTAATTGATCCATCTAAGGCATTTTTAGGTGATGTAGCAGCTCCAGTAGTTGAAAACTGGGAAACGCATCAAATTACTGAACAATTGCCAGCGGCATTTTTTCCTGGAGTGTTGATGGTTAATAAAAAAGAAAAAGCTTCAGAAGATATTTTAATTACAGATATTGGGAAGACTAGCAAGGATTCTTGGTTAGAGACTGATTTAGGAACAGAAAAGGTAAAATTTGACAAAAAGACTGATAAGAAGGGACCAATTTCAATTGCTACTGCTCTTCATCAAACAAAAAAAGAAGGCGAAGGAGAAGATCAAAAAGTGGTTGAAGGCATGAGGATAGTGGCGATTGGGGATTCTGATTTTGCAGTAAATAGTTTTACAACATTTTTAGGTAATCAAGATTTATTTGTTAATTCTACTCATTGGCTAGCTGAAGAAGAAGAATTAATTTCGATTAGACCAAAAGACGAAGACAAGAGAACAGTGGCTTTGACTGGTACGCAGGGTAGATTGATATTTTATTTGACAGTGATTATTATGCCTTTGATTGTAATTGGTATAGGAATTGGAGTTTGGATGAAGCGGAGACGAAAGGTGCGGGGAAAAACTAGTTAAGTTAGTTAGATTAAGATATTAGGAAATTATTGTTACATTGTTAATGTGAATAACGAATATGAGTATTTCTGAAAAAATTAAAAATTTTAGATTTAAGACAGCGGTGATATTTGCTTTGATTTTTGTTGCTTTGTTGATTTTTGTGTTGGTTTATGAAAGCGGGAGAGAGGTTAAAGAGGAAGAAATTAGTTTGGAGACTTTTGTGGTTTGGGAATTGGACAAGGAAGAGTTGAATAAAATAGTTTTTAATCATAATGATGAAAAATTGATTTTGACTAAACAGGACGATGGATCATGGACAGGTAAAAGAAAACCAAAGGACGAGAATGATAAGCCAGAAGAATTTAAGGTTGATCAAGTTAAATTGGATTTGGTTTTGGATACTTTGTTAAAAATTGAGGCGAATGATGAAATAAATGGAGACTTGAAGGATTTTGGTTTGACTGAACCAAAAATTAAGACAGTATTTTTCTTGAAGGATGGTAAAAAAAGAGAATTAATTTTGGGTGATAAAAATCCTGAAGGGACAAGTGTTTATGCTAAAATTAATGGAGAGGATTATATATTTTTAGTACCGACTTCTGTGAAGGCGAAAATGGAGACGAAGGAGGAGGACTTGAAGTAGGTACTTGATTTCTTAGTTTTCTAGGTATTTAGGGGTTAAGCTTGTTAAACTGGCAGCGGAAGCTGTTTTTTTGTTTATTTAACGGCTATTATCGTCGGATAGTAGCCGTTTATTTAATGGTTTTGGCGTTTTTTAGGCTTTAAGTTTTTATTGGATTTTGGGTTGATTTGTGAGGATTTTCGTGTTATTCTAAATAAGTTGTTCTTTGAAAAAAGGCTTTTTTGAGCCGGTAAGGAGGGAAGAATGGCGGAAAGACCGATTGTGGTAGCGCATAGATGTAATACAAGAGCTAAGCTTTTGGGAGTACCTGAGGGGAGTTGGGTGGAAGTTGATTTAATGCTTACTGCAGATAAAATATTGGTGATTGGTCATCCGATTGAACATGAAGTACGACATATTATGTCAAGTGTGCTTGTTGATAGATGGGTAGATGATGAAAGGCCAATTTTTTTTGGTGAGTTGGTTCAGATTGTTCGTGAAAGGAACTTATCTCTTGTTTTGGATTTGAAACATGAAGGGATGGGGGATATTGCGGCACGGTGTATTCTAGAAGAAGGATTGGGAGATAAAGTTGTGATTATCGCTTGGAGTCAGGAAAATTTGAGAGCAGTTAAAGAATTTTATCATGGGGCAAGGACTTGCTGGTGCGTTAAGGGCGCTTTGATTGATCCGGCAGGAGATGCTGAGAGGATAGGTTTTAATATTTTAGCCGTGGGGCATTTCTATTTGACACCAAGATTTTTGATAGAAATGAGAAAACTTGAGGCTTTAAAGTTTTGTTTTTTTGGAGTTAATGATGTTGATGTCTTGGAGATTGTTGTTGATGCGGGAGCGGACATGATTTTGACCGATCATCCATGTATGATTGGATTTGAATTAGATAGGATGTTTTCAGGAGGTTGTTCAATTTAGGCAAGGTTAGTTCCTTGTTTTTTTTGTGTGTACAAATATCGCGGATGCTTGACGGCCACAAATTTCACGAATAGAAAAATTTTGAGGGATAAATTTTAGTCTGTGGATAACGCATTGTATTATTTTGAATTTATATAGTATAATAATGTTATATTCTTCTTTAAATCCTTTTTATTAAGGAAGGTCGATGAAGAGAAATTTAGTATTAAAAATTAAAATAAAAAACATGGGAAAGATAAACCATTGGATGTTGAGAAAATTTAAGTTAGTTGTTGTTTTGGTATTGTCAATTTTAGTGGCAGGCGGGATTGGAACTGTAGGTTTTGTGTGGGCTGCGTCAACGAGTAATTTTACCCAGACAATTAATCAAGGCACTTTATCAGTTGATATTGTTGATGATTCGTGGGTGACTGTAGGTAGCCCTGCAGTAGCTATGAGTGATTCGAATTTTAGTTTAACTTGTTTGACTGCAGGTAATAGGCCGACAGGGACTTTTGGAACGGATACGCAGAGAATTTATGTTACGAATCCAGATGCAAATGATGGTGGTTGGCATATAGATTTGTCGGGATCAGCAACGTCAGCAGTTTGGACTAGCGCAGGAACTGATATGGATTTTAATGATCCAACTACTTCTGGTTGTACTGATAGCGCAGATGTTGGCGATACTGTTGGTGGTCAAATGACTGTGGATCCTTCAACAGGTACTGTTATTCAAGGACAGTTGGAGAATGGAACAACAGGTGTGACCGCAGGATCTTCAGATGATTATGAGGAAGGGGTAACTGATGATATTGCTATTATGACGGGCGCGGCTGAATCTGAAGATATTGGAGATTGGTATCTTACAGGCGCAACAATACATCAGACTATTCCAGCAGAACAGCCAGCAGCCAGCGATTATGATATTGATATGTCGTTGACAATTACAGGTGCTTAGAAATGTTTAGAACTAAATTATAGAAAATAATGAATAGTGCCAAAATAGGGATGACAATTTTTGGTGTATTTAAAAAATTGCTTAATAAGGGCATGATAAGACAGAAATTGCCTGTTTTGGTATTGGTAGCTTTTGGTTTATTTTTTGTTGATTTGGGAGCAAATGCAATTGAGTACGGTGGATTTGGAGGCAGGCCAGCATATCCCAGGCCTGAAAATCCAAGAACTGATGCAATTTTTGTGCATACTTTAGAACCTGGCGTGGTTCAGGAAGAGGGCATTTCAGTCATAAATAATACCAAAGAGAAAAAGACTCTAATGGTTTATTCAACAGATTCAGCAGTGTCTAATGATGGCGGTTTTACTTGCAAGCAGTTTCTTGATCCTAAAAAAGAAGTAGGAACTTGGATG
>JAUWOX010000118.1 GCA_030611905.1 bacterium | reverse complement strand
CTGTCAAACCAATCTTTTTAAACAATTCCGTCAATAAAGCTGACGAAGTTACTCCATCAGCATCATAGTCACCAAAAATCCCCACTCGTTCTTTATTTTTAACTGCTAACAAAATTCGATCAACTGCACGATCCATATCCTTAAATAGAAAAGGATCATGTAAGTCCTGCGAATAATCTGGATTAAAAAATTCATCTACCTTATCCTGATTATCAATCCCTCGATTATATAATAATTGCAAAACAGCCGGATCATACTCCGGAAATTGTTTAATAAAGTCTTCAGGTACTTTTTGTTTTACTTTCCAAAGTTTATGCATAAATATTTAAAACTGCTTCCTTTCCGGTCTCGGCTTTTTCTCCGCTTTAAAGCTCTCCTTTGACATTATTAATTTTATCCCACCGTCTGCTACTTCAACCTGCTCAGCTTCCAATATTTTTAAATTTCTAGCATATTCCGCTAATCGATACCACTTTCTAGTTCCTTTTAAATCAGCGAAATTCCGCTCAATATCTCCTTCCACATTACCTTTCAAATTCAGTCTTTTTTCATCAGTAAATAACAATCTAAAAGTTCCCAAACATTCAACAAATGTCCCCATTCCTATATCACTTCTTACAGATTCTCTAACTCCCACTCTTGCCTCTTCATCCAGGCCAGCAATTTCACACTCTGGTCTCAATATTTTTAAAAACAACGCATAATCAGAAAAACTTTGCCAGTTCTTTTCACTACGATGATATTGCAATTTATTACTTGCAAAGCTGTACTCATCATCAGTCAATATCTCCTTGTCCGGAAAAACAAGCTTCATATAAGCCAACACCCGAAGAAACACAAACAATCCCTCTTGCCATTTATTTTCATCACTTCTATACAAATCAACACTCTCCATTACATTGGAAAATCTTTTAGAGACATCTAATTCATTAAATCTATCCGGACGAAGTAACTTCAAATTTGCTGCGAATATCAAAAAACCAGCTGATGTCGATGTATTTTCCAAAGCCTCTTTTATACTATCCCACTCCTGATTAAAAACTTCCCAATCCACATCAAACAACGCCTCCTTGAACTTATCTTGCTCCAATGATAGATCCTGAAGCTTAAGATCTTCGTCTGATGGTTTTTGTTCGAAATGTTTTCTTATTCCCATAATATTAAATATTCAATATTTTTTCCGCAATCATCTTCTCTTCATCCGTTTTAATCGCCTCAACTTCAACCCCATCCAAAAATGCCAATCCTTTGCAAACCTCGTCGCGCGTCAAAGAATCGCCTGCCCCAATTGAACCAGTAAATACCAAAACATCTAATCCACCCAACGCCGCATAATATGCCCCTATATATTTTTGCAAACAATAAATAAAAATATCAAACGCCAATTTCATCTTAACATCTTCAGCCCGCACACCCTCTAGAACTTTCAACCAGTCCTTCTCTCCACATAAAGATAAAATTCCAGATTTAAAATTCAAAATCTCACTCATCTTTTCAGGACTTAATCCCTCCTTCTTCTGCAAATATAAAGGAATCTCTGGATCTATATCACCACAACGACTCATCATAACCAATCCTTCAAGAGGAGTAAAGCCCATTGAAATATCAACACTCTTCCCATCTTTAATTGCACACACCGAACACCCACCTCCCAAATGACATGAAATCACCCTTTCTGCTTTTTTCTTTTCACTTTTTACTTTTTCATAAACATACTCATGCGAAATACCATGAAAACCAAACCTTCTAATTTTATACTTCTTATAATACTCGTCATTAATTGCATATCGCCAAGCTTTCTCCGGTAAAGTCTGATGAAAAGCAGTGTCAAAAACTGCTATATTCTTAATCCCTGGAAATAATTTCGTTGCCGCTTTTATTCCCATCAAATTAGCTGGATTATGCAAAGGCGCTAATTCGTTATATTTTTCTAATTTTTTCAAAACATCCCCATCAACAATAGTCGGTTCAACAAACTCTTCACCGCCATGAACAACCCGATGCCCAATCAAATCAATTTTATCCTTAAAATCACCCAACTCTTCAATCGCCATTTTCAAAGCCTGATCATGATCTGCTACCTCTTCCTCGCCAATATACTCAATATATCCAGATTTAACTAATTTTAAACCCTCAACAAAAAACTTATACTTTAAAGAAGTGGAACCAGAATTAATCACCAAAATATTTTTTTCCATCGATTTAGTTATTTAATTATTTATAATTTAGTTATTCTAATATTAGCTCTCCTACATCTCCGATCTCCACGTCTGCAGCATTTGCCTCATCAGTATCAACTTGGAAACACAAACTAGCTCCTGACTCCACTCTAACTATAACATTACTAAATATCAAATCACGATCACCGGAACAAGCAACTGAAACCATCTGCTTATTTTTCAAACCAAGCTCTTCAGCTTTCTCGTCTGAAATATGAACATGCCGCATCGACATAATCAGTCCCTCTTTTAAATTAATCTCGCCTCCTGGACCAATCAATTTAACTGGCGAAGACCCAATTACATCTCCAGAAACACGCACTGGTGGAATATCTCCTAAAAAATATCCGTCAGTTTTAGAAACTTCTACCTGTGTCCGCGACCTACAAGGCCCAATAACCCTAACGTCATCAATTGAATTCTTCGGTCCAACCACTTTTAACACTTCCTCACAAGCATACTGACCTGACTGGGACAAATCTTTTGCTTTTTTTAGTTCATAACCCTTGCCAAAAAGCTGTTCCAAATCTTTTTGACACAAATGAATATGCCGCGCGCTTACTTCAATTTTTACTTTCATTTTTTTATATTTAAATCCTATTATTTACCACCTTTTTTCTCCGGATACCCTTTAAAATAACGCTTCTTTATCTTCTCAACCATATCCAAATCATCCTTAATCATCTCTCTCTTTTCTTTTTTAGATAACTTTCTTTTTTTAACTTGTCTTACCCTTCTTGAAAGATCACCAATTGTTTCAGATTCAGGCGAAGTCTCTTTCAGAGCAACTAAGACATCTTCCAAATTAAAATATAATAATCTATTGAATAAACCTTTGCCCAAGTCCTCCACTGGAACTTTAAATTCCCTTAACACTCTAACCAAAACCATAATTTTGTCTATTTTAGTACTGAACAAGACAGGTACTTTTTCCATTAATTCACTAGCAGAAAAAGACAAACCATAAAAACTCAAAAGCTTATCAAAAAGCTTAATTCTGTTATCAATATTTTCAAGAGATAAACCAAAAATTGATGGCGCCCCTTCTATTAATCTTATTGGATTATCAAAACCTCGCTCTTGCAAACCCTCTAACTTAGCATCAAGAGTTTCAAGGGCATAACCAAAAAGCCGTGGATTTCTCTCTATTAATCTTACCGGGATTAGCAAAACCGCGCTCTCGCAAGCCCTCAATCTTAGCATCTATGTTTTCAAAAGAATAACTGAAAATTGCTGAAAACTGCTCTGTCAATCTTGTTGGATTAGCGAAGCCTCGCTCTCGCAAACCCACAAGCTTAGCATCTATCTTTTCAAAAGAATAACCGAAAATTGATGCCATTTTTTCTATTAATCTTCCCGGATTGGCAAAGCCTCGCTCTTTCAAACCCTTAAGCTTAGCATCAATATTTTCAAAAGAATAACTGAAAAGATGCGCCTTTTTTTCTACTAATCTTACCGGGTTAGCAAAGCCTCGCTCTTTCAAACCCTTAAGCTTAGCATCAATATTTTCAAAAGAATAACT
>JAUWOX010000111.1 GCA_030611905.1 bacterium | reverse complement strand
TTTGCTCCGAGATGTTCAATCTTCATGCTGTTATCTCCTGATAGAGACTTTCATACTGTTTTGCTACTTTCTCAATATCAAAACAAGCCACCGCTTTTTCTCTGGCCTTTATGCACAGCTCTTTATGGCGGTTTTCATTGGATAAAACCCAGTTAATGCCGACGGCAAGGTCGCTGGTGTCAAATGATTTTGCAAGGTAGCCGTTTAATTTGTGATCAAGCATATCCGGCATACCGCCAACATCATAAGCAACAACCGGAGTACCGCACGACAATGGTTCCACAATCGTATTCGGCAGATTATCCTGTCTTGATGGCGTTACCATCACATCCGCTGCAGCATAGAGAAGCGCAATACTAACATCGTCATGCAAATACCCAAGATAATGCACTGGCAGGCCAAAATCAGGCGGGTTTCCCGGCTCGCCAGCACCAAAAACAATTAACTCTGCCTTGTCTGACCATTTGACTGCTAATTGTTTTAGACCCTCGTAAAGCAGATCAAATCCTTTCCTGTACTCGCTGGTTGCGTTCATTGCCCCAAAGAGAATCAATTTTTTATTAATTGGCAAATCCCATATCTCGCGGGCAGTTGTTTTATCAATCGGCTTATACAGATTGAGATCTAAACCATTATGAATTATCTCAATGCGCCGATCTTTAAACAAACTGCTTTCTTTTGCACATTCAGCAAGCCACTTGCTTGGCGTTACAATGGTGATATCAAGCCCGACCCATGCCTTTTTCTTCCGCCTCAATATTGACCGGCTAAGGTCGTTTTTACTGCTTCTATTCAATTTCGGACAATTGCCACAGTCTTGCTGAAACCGATCACATCCATCACTATAATGACACCCGCCGGTAAATGCCCACATATCATGAAGCGTCCAGATTATTGGTTTATTGATTCGTTTAAGATCTTCACTCCGCAGCATACCGTCACAAACCCAGTGGAGATGAACAAGATCCGGCGAAATGGATTTAATCTGGGAAGGAATATCTGAAAAGGGAAGCCATGCAAGGGAAAAGATTGTTTTAGAGCCTCCTGAAAAGAGATTTTTAAAAGTAGAATCAAGGGTGGGACGTAGCAGAGCGAGCCCTTTTTTAACTTTAGCATCAGGGGCAATAACAGTTCTGTCATCGCTCAATTTGGTCTGCACCAGCATTTTTGAATTTATATCGATCTCTTGCAGGCCTTTATGAATACGATATGCTGCGCGGGCAGCGCCACCAGAGATGTCAGCGGTGTTTATCAAAAGAGATTTCATAACAACATTTTCAAACAGTTTATATAGATTTCCAATTTAGAATCAACAAGTTCTTTTTCGGGAGAAAAAGTTTTTTCAAACATGCTCGCTAAAAGCTTAGAAGTTGAAATTTCGTCGGATTGCAAACAAATATATTTATCTGAATAAAACCCTGCTGGGTCAATATCGTTTAAAAAACCAGCTATTTTGCCTTTATTGGGTTCTGTATAGTCCAAGACAAAGTTTTTCCCACTAACCATAGTTTGGAGAACTACAGAATGGAAACGCATACCAATATTAAATTTTGCCTGACTGTAAACTTGAAGAGTATCTGTCATAGAAAGGGGGTCATTCTGAACGGAAATATTTCTCTTATCTAACTCAAAGCGTATCTTGTTTAAAAATTCACGATCATCATTTCCAATGTGGAAATAATGCATCGGTACAAGAGAAATATTATATTCTTGGAAATCAGAAGCAAGAGAGTCAACAAACTTATAAAGCTTGCTATTTATGTCTATATTTTTTCTATTCTTGCTATATTCTTGAGGAAAATCTCTCAAATTGACAGCAATAGTATCTAATGCAATATTCTTTCGAAATAGTCGATTAAAATCCTTAGCACACTGCACTGAGGGATCAAGACTAAGATAGATTTTCTTTTGCAAGATTGCAGAATGCTCAGTAAAAATATCCTCAAGATACTTCTTAGAAAATGAGTCACGAAGAATTATTAAATCAGATGAATTTGCAATAGTCATCAGAGATTTTTTAAATTTTTCTGAAAATATCGGGCCGACTCCGCAACCAAGCAATGTTGTTGTTTTCCCGAGTTTCTTTGCCTTTTTAAAAGCATACTCAATCATAAAAAGAGGTTCAATGTGCATCAATGGACCTCCACCCATGATCACTAAATCTGAGTCACTAATGGCCTTATCTAACTCTCGTGCTTTTTTAGAATCAAATATTTGGACTGGAAAAGTAGAGTTACAAGTTTTCTCCCAAAAGCTATAATCTTCATCAAGGGTACGTTGAGTAAAAAAAGGGTAAAGACTTCCCAGCTTAACTTCAAATTCTTCAAATGCCTTTTTAAGAAAGGTAAAAATTCCAGAAAGAATAGCGCGGTCACCAATAGTCTCGGTCCCATACCACCCTATTATTGTTATTTTTATAGCCATCTTAATTTTATTCGGTAAATTTTACACCATATTCTCTCGAATATGTAATGCTTCAAAAATAGCAAAACATCGCCAATGTACTGTTTTCCAGAATAGTCATGAATGCAATTTTGGCACATATTTTTAAGGATAGACTTTCTGTATGCAATATTTTTTCCATCAAAAAAAACGGCTTCTCCTTTTTGCTCTCGGAGTGAACCAATTTTTTTACTGGCTACAGCACAATAATAAATATTGCCTTTGGCATCTATAGTTATTCCCTCATCTTGCCACATACAGCCTAAAAGCCGCTTCGAATTCTTTTCTGATAAAAAATAAAAAAGAGAAAAATACTTGAATTTATCAATAATATTTTGGGCTTTGTAAAATCTACTATGAATAAACTCAATCGCAGATTGTCGACTCTTTGTATCATAAAGTACACTATAATCAGAAACAATCTCATCACTGGCAATGCGTTTATTTTCAATGCCAAGGCGATATTTCATTGGATAATTTTTCCTGCCGGCATATGTATCCAGTTCAATTAAATGATTAACATTCTGCCTTATAATCGTACATCCAATATCAATTGAGTCACAATAACGACTCTTGTTTTCCAAAACATAATCTATTGATTTTGAGGCCATTTCAAAAGCCTTTTTTACCCCTCGGATGTTGTCGTGTATTTCTCCATATCCGTCCAGTGAAAATGACATGTGAAAATTTACGCCTTTTTTTCTGCATAGCGCATATATTTTTTCAATTTTTACAAAAAGAGCTTCTTTATTGAACCCGTTTGAAATGATATTAAAAGATTTGATCTTAGGAAGATTTAAAACTTGTTCTGCTATTTCAGGAAGTTCTTTAACAAGTGAAGGTTCTCCACCATTTATTCCAACAGAAGAGACTTCTTTAAAAATAGGGTCTTTGAGATAGTTTTTGATTTCTGCTAAAGTCATTTCATTGGAATGGTCCATTTTCCAAATATTACACATAACACATTGAGAATTACATTTGTATGTAATCGGAAATTGGATTACTTTTGGATACTTTTTTTTACTACCATCTATTTTATTAAATGATGATGTTTGTAAAAACCTTGTAGCTTTTGCTAACAAAAAAAGTTTTTTGTTTTTTTTAATAAGTTGAGTTAGTTGTTGTTTCATTGATTTAATACTCTATTAAATATTCTCTTGATAATATTTTTTGAATTATTTAATTGCTTATATAAATCTTTAAATTGGATAATATAGTTGGGATGCTTGATTATACTGACAAGGCTTTCAAGTTTAAGTTTTTCATATGGATTTTTTCCAGCAGTATGAGTTGAATCATTATCAAAACCAAGATTAAGTATAAAATTTTTTCTGGGAATTATTGTAAACTGACTATTTTTATATAAAGTGAACGACCATTGATAATCCCAAGTATCAATTAGTCCAGCTTTTACTTGAGTAAATATCTTAAGTCTTTTGTCTGATTCTTTTTTAGAAAAGATTAATTCAAACTGCTTATTATTTTTAATTTCTTCAAAATTTTCTAATACAAGTGAATAGTTTTCCCACCTATTCTTCCAAGTTGCCCATCCCCAAATCATTGGATATTTTGAAAAAAAATAATCGTAATTCAAGTCTTTATTTTTATAGCCATAATTAAACCCACTTATTTGACCAACTCGCATATCCCTCCGATACCTTTCCAGCAACTCCTCACAAAACCAGAAAAA
>JAUWOX010000095.1 GCA_030611905.1 bacterium | reverse complement strand
TGTTCAGGATGAGGCGAGTCTTTGAAGATAAATCTTTCAGTAGTGCCGGCAGTTTGAATATAAATAGTGCCAAAATGAAAAAGTGAAGGCAGGATTCCTTTGATCTGAACCATAATATCTTGGATGGAAGTTAGGTTTAATTCAGAAGTTTCTCGATGAAAGAGGCTTTTTTGTTCGTATTCAATGAGACGGTAGCTTGTAATGACCCAGACATCAAGATAATAATTAAGCCAGCTGATGAATGATAGAAGGATAACAAAACAGAGATAAATTGAAGTCGTAAGTACAAAGATTATATTAAAATTAGAATCTTGAACTAATCCTGATAGAAAATATCGGAGCGTAAAGTAGGCTAGGATAGGAATGGCTAGGAGGATGGTTAAGACGAGAAGATATTTTATGTAATACAATTTGTGGCGTCTTAAAATGAGAGCGATTTTTTCTCCGGGTTGTAGGGTTGGAAATGATGTCATGGAGATAATATTTGACCCATAAATAATTCGGCGCTTGGTAGTTGAAGTTCGGTTTGGAAGCCAAATTGAAAGATAAAGATATGGGTGATTAAAATTATGCTTATAGAAGTAATTATATATATTAAGACAATTATATTAACGCCTTTGCCTAAATATTTATATTTTAAGGCATGGTGAATAATAAAAATGCTTATTAGCATGAAGATAAGTAGAATGATGTAATAAATTATGTAGAGAATGTAAGCTGGCATAATTAATTAAAAGTTGAAAGTTATTGGTTGGTATTGAGATGTTTTTGAGCGAGAGGTGTTGTTTCTCGTCCTTTGGGAGTACGGTTGATAAAGCCGAGTTGGAGAAGAAAGGGTTCGATAACTTCTTCAATAGTATCTTGTTCTTCAGAGGTGGCTGAAGCAATAGTTTTAATGCCGACTGGGCCGCCGTTAAATTTATGAATAATGGTGGCTAGAATTCTTCGATCAATTTCGTCAAGACCAAGTTGGTCTATTTCTAGTAATTTAAGAGCTTTTTGGGCGATGTCTTTGTTTATAGTGCCATTAGCTTTGACTTGCGAAAAATCACGGACTCGTTTGAGAAGGCGATTAGCAATTCTAGGGGTTTTGCGAGCTCTCTTGGCTATTTCTTGAGCGCCATTTGAGTCAATCTCAATGTTTAAAATTTTAGCAGAGCGGTCGATAATTTGTTCTAATTCTTTGTTTTCATAAAAATTTAAGCGGTAAATAGCGCCAAAACGATCTCGGAGCGGGGAAGAGAGAATGCCAATTCTGGTAGTGGCGCCAATAAGAGTAAATTTGGGAAGATTAAGGCGGACGCATTTAGCTGAAGGTCCTTGTCCTATGATGATATCAAGGGCATAATCTTCCATGGCTGGGTAGAGAGTCTCTTCAATGGTTTTGTTCATGCGATGAATTTCGTCAATAAATAGGACATCATGGTCTTTGAGGCTAGTTAAGAGGGCGGCTAAATCACCGGTTTTTTCAAGCGCTGGACCAGAGGTTATTTTGATACCAACCTTCATTTCATGGGCAATAATGTGAGCGAGAGTGGTTTTTCCGATTCCGGGACAGCCATAAAGAAGAAGATGGTCAATGGCCTCCTTTCGTTGTTGAGCGGCTTGGATTAATATTGTTAAGTTTTCTTTTAATTTTTCTTGGCCGATAAATTCTCGGAGATTATTTGGACGCAGGGTTAAATCAAAGACTTTGTCTTCATTTTTTGCTTGGGGGGTGGTTAATTTTGAGTTGAATGTTTTAATCATAATGATAGGTAATGAGTAATGAGGGTTTATTACACATTACACATTATTTTTAATTATAGCAGAAAGGCTTGACAATGGGAAATGGGCATGCTAAGATATGATGTTCGTTAGTGAAATGCTAATTAATAGAAATCTGTAGGCGGTTATTTAAGGGGCGATTTTGAAGGGTTTGGTGGTTTACTGCTAAATTTCTTTGGATTGTTTCTTCGGCTCCTTTGTGGGTTAGGCCTACAGTTTTTTATTTGTTGCGAATATGTGCGAATACTTTTGGCCGCGAATATTTTGAATAGTTATTATTGCAATTACTAAAGTGGTTGCTTTTTTTTATTCCCAAGAATTTTAGGTAATTAATTTGTTTTCTTTTTATTGGTTTTGTTTTTGGATTCGTCGTCTTTTTTTGTAGTTTCTTTCTTTTTTTCTGATTCTTCTTTCTTTGGTTCTTCTGCGGGTTGCTCTTCTTTTTTTTCTTCTTCTTCAGATTTCTCTTCTTCCTTGTTTTCTTCTTCTTCTTCTTCTTCTTCTTCTTCAGCATGTTTAAATTTATCTGGATTGTCGTAAAAACTAAAATAGGTTGATTTTTTTTCTTGGCCGTCTGGATACTTGATAATTTGAGTCCATTTGGCTTTAAAAGATTTATCGGGTTTATGTTCCCATTCTTCAGGGCCTTCTAGAACAACTTCGCGGCCGTCTTTGGTGCCATAGAATTCGAAGATTAAATTGGTGCCATAGATAGAGGTTTGGACAAGAATATAATGGTTGGTGTCATTGACAAAGCGAAAATCGGGGCGGGGAATGTAGATAGTGGCGTCTGTTCCCGGGGGATCATAATATTGGACGGAGTAAGAATGGGATTGTCTTTCAGTGATGGGAAGTCCGGAATTCATGACAGCGCGGAAATTAGTGGTGGCAATTTGACATACTCCGCCGCCGTATTCGGGAATGGTTTTATCTTCCTTGATAACTAATTCTGGTTTATAGCCAGTCTCTTCATTAACTTCACCAATATTTTGGACTAATGAATATTCTTCTTCTGGTTTTATTAAAATGCCGTTTAATTTTTCAGCGGCTATATTTATATTGTGGATTCTGTTGGAGGGGCTGCCGGCAAAACTTGATTCGCCTTTGCCGATTAATTCTTTAATACCAAGTTCATCGATATTGTTATTATTAATTTCAGCGCCTTTTTCTTTGGTTAGAAGTTTTATAATAGTTTGCTGTTCTTTTATTTTATTGATTATATTTTCGAAGTTGGCATCAATTAAAAGTTCTCGTCCTTTTTTGGCGGGGGTTAGAATTTGTAATTGATTATTAACCATAGCTACTTTGGCGTTCTGTGGGGATTGATTGACGATGGGAGCAATATTATTAGCTAAATAGCCTCCGACTTTTTGGCGGTCTAAATAAGCTGTAATTTCTTTATTGTATTCTTGTGGAAAAAGGGAAAAGAGAAGAATTTTACTGATGTCTAAATTGTTTTTTGTTAGATAATCATAGCGGTGTAGTTTTTTTTGTTTGTTTTCTTGGACAGAAAAACTAATCCATGATTTTAAAGTTTCGGCAGGAATTTCCCATCTTTCGGCATTGTAGGTTAGAACAATATCTTCGGAAGTAATTAGATTAGTGTCTAGTTTGGCTTGATGAATTTCTTGTTTTTCAACTTTGGGGTAGATTTTTTTAAAGGGGATTTCGATTGTTTTGGCAGATAGGTGGTTGATTCTTTTGTTGACTTTGGTGGTTAGTAATTGGTCATTGAGATATGATCCTGGCTGGCCTGGAATTATTTCAAATTGATCGTTTTCATATTTGAGAGCTGTTTCTTGGATTGATTGGCCAAGAGGATAGAGTTCTTGTTCGTAGAAATTTTTTAATTTAATAGGAGTAATAGAATATTGCAGTTCATTGTTATCGCCAAACCAAATTGTTTTTATAATTTTGGAGGAACGCTTTAATTTTTTTCCTGCTCTTGTTTTTTGATAAGCTTGTTCAATTGTTTTATTTAAATCAATTTCAATGCCAATGAGTTCTGGTTTTATTTTTTTATTATAGTTATCAGATTGGAATTTTATTCCTTTGTTTAATTTGTTTAATTTTTTATTTAGTATCTCTTTGGTTTGTTGTTCGGTTTGGCCAGAAACAGAGATGCCGGCGATTTTAGTGCGGGGATAAAATCTATCTTTGTAATAGAAATTTATAATAATTAGAAAAATGCTTAGGCTGGCTAAGATAGAGATAATAATGATTGTGAGAATGTTGGTGATTTTTTTGGGCATCAATGTATTATAGCAGAAATAGTTTTAAATTTAAAATTAAAAAATCCTGCAGGTGCAGGATTAAATTATATTATTTTTGATTATTCGAGGCTTTCTTGTTCACTGGAGTTAAGAATTTCTTCGAGGATTGTTTTGGCCATTTTTTTTTGATCATTGGTTGGCTCTGTTTTTGGTTGTGATTGAGGAGTTGATTCGGTTTTATCAGGAGAATTATTTAGAGTTAAATATAAAATTTGACCTGGTTGAAGATCTTCAGAAAATTTGTCTCTAGGCCAAAAAATTTGTTTGCCAGATTCAGTGATTAACATGGCAGAGTCTTCGATGAAGCGATCGAAGATAACTTTGATGCTTTGCATATTAATAATTGACTATTGCCACCCTGCAGGGTGGTCACCCCGAAGGGTGAAATATTGATATTAGATATTAACATATTTTTGGTGGGGTGTCAAAACGGGGAAATTTTTGAGGTTTTTGATAAAAAAGAGAAAGACGACGCCCGGTGGGTCGTCGTCTGGTGGTGCTCGCTTCCCTGACGGGAACCAGTCCGTTGCTATCTTTTTTCACCGGGTAGACTGGCTTGAT
>JAUWOX010000051.1 GCA_030611905.1 bacterium | reverse complement strand
TAATTTTGTATTTAATCAGTTTAATAAATTTAATCAATTTAATTATAACACTTTAAATCAAACAAGTTATCAACAAATTCATCCCTAAAAATTTTCCTCTCAAAAAAACACATTGATTCACTTAATGCCATCTTACCCTTGCATTACATCAAAATGTTTTTAATCTTAAAAAAATTTTAGGGGATAAAAAAACCAGCTTTCCTCAAGCTGGCAATCATTAAAGAACAAACTTTTTGATATTGTATATGTGTTTTTTATTTTTTATGGCCATACCCAACATTCAATCCCTTCTCTAGTATAACCCAAATTCGCCGAAACATTATTCCGTTCTCCTCGATCAGTCGTATAAAAATGATTAAATACTCCTCCATTCCATAACCGATATAAAGGCGTTGAACCACGCACTTCTTCTCTAGCACAAAAACCTATATCCCCCCTATCTTCATAACCATGACTTCTAATAATTCTATCCCGTTCTTCACTATTAGTCGTCAATAAAGTGTCTCTCGGCTCACCATGTCTTAATTTCCACAATCTGACTAATCTATCATTTACTCTATTTCGATAAGTCCTAAATTTCAAACCCTCTGACGCATAACCATTCATTTCTCCGCCTTCATTTCTATAAGCATGATTTACATCGCCATCAACATTTCTATAAAATCTATAAACCGGCTGACGACAATGCGCTCCATTGTCAATTTCTCCATCACAGTTATTATCCCTTAAATCACAAACTTCTTGACTTGCTCCAACTGGCCGACAACCACTCAAGCTACCCCATAAACAATTTGCCATACAGGTTCGCGTTGCTAAACAAACATTGCATTGTCCAATATTAAGAGGAAATTCTACCTCTTCGGTTTGACTTGGGACACAAACTCCACCTTCGCCCTCACATGCACCCCATGCCTGCCATCGACAATCATTAGAACAATCTCTTCTTTGTCTTCCGCAATATCCACAACCCCTCACATGAAATTGATCAGGATCACATTCTCCCTGCATCCTACATTCCCCCCAATCTCTCCACATACCATTATTCCTACAACTTCTCTCTTGTCTTCCACATAATCCACAGTTCCTACTTCTAACCTGACCAGGACTGCATTCATCTAGCCCCTCTCTTCGCTTAACTTTTACTCTAAAATACATTTCACCCCAACCACTCAATAAACCACCCGATTTATGCCAAGGCCGAAAATATACTTTATATACTCTGCCTATCTGCGCATCGTTTGGAACCTTAATCTTAAACTGAAACCAAGCGCTTTCCCCCGAAGAAACAATGTCGGCTATCTGTGTACCCACACGACGACAACCACCCCCTATCCACGACCGATGACACAAAAAGCTCTTGATCTCTTCTCCTCCTGAATTCACCGACCGCAACTCGATATAATCTTGACTTGCTCGATCCCTTCGCCAAGATCTATCACCTTTATTTCTATAAGCAACTATAAACTCCCCCACATCTCCTCGATACAATTCAATTGTATTGTCAGGATCCTGTCTATAATATTCACAAGCATAACTTGGCCTTCGTCGATTCTGCGAAGTAATCACCAACCCATCAGATAAAATATGTCCCTCTAATGGCTCCGGTGGAACGCTTACCCCATTCTGATAAAAACAAAAATGCAAATGCGAACCAGTCGAAAAGGGGAGTCCCGGCGTATTACCACACCGACCTATCACGTCTCCATGAGAAACACGCTGCCCAACTACTAAATTAGATCGTTCTGATAAATGCGCATAAAGAGTCTGCGTATTCTGAACATGATTAATCCTCACCATCCAACCATAACCATTATTAAACCTATTTTCCGATACCACTCCATCAGCTGCCGCTAAAATATTTTGCCCCATATCATCACCATCAACCCAATTCATATCTACACAGTAGTAATGAATACCCCGATGGTACCCTTCACCATAATAACTACCCATTCCACCAACCATCCATCTTTGCCCTACTGGCCATGGACACCATAATTCGATCGGAGAAGCCAAATCCGCACTTCTAAAAGAAAGCCTTCCCGAAGTATCTTCAAAACGAACAGTAGAAATCAGACTCTTAAAATCTCTCAATAAATCACGATCCACTAAATTGACCACTGCTGAAAAAAGATAAACAGCCTCTCCATTCGCTATATAATATCTCCAAACATATCTCGGAAACCATCCCCCCTGCCAATTCTCTGGAACATCATTAAGTTTCCACCAAAACCAAACAAAATCATCACCCTCATCAAAATCTACAAAAACCGCATTACTCCGATCAAAATCCCGCTCAAGTTCTATTACAAAATCCTGCAAAGAACTTCCCCCTCGATCAAATCTAAACAATTCAACTAATATCTCTCCTACTAAAGGATGAAGTCCATCATCAAAGTCAAAATTACTCAACAACAAAGACAATCCTTCTCCTTCTAAAACCAACGGCTCAAGAATACGCCAATCTTCTGGAAAAACAAAATCAATACTTAAATTGTTATTTCTATAACCAAAACCCTCTCTTTCAATAACACTTCCTATGCCAGGAATACTCTCCTCATCATCAACATCATCGACTATCTCTGTCTTATCCCCTGTAGTCTTATCCCCCGTAAAAGAAACTACTACTACAAAGCCTTCTTCTTCTAGCTCTCCCCCCACACAACCACACATCAAAAAAGCACAACAAATAAAAAAACCTCCCCTAATTAATCCTTGCCTCATGACGCCCTCCTTTTCAAGGTACAAGAACTTTTCCCTCAAATATACTATACTATAATCAGACAAAAAAGAAATGAAAATAGTTAAACACATCTTAATCATTGCAACCATAATCCTCATTGCCTATCTATTTATCAATGCTTCTTCGCTTTACCAAAAAATAAACTTCTCTATCAATAAACAAAATTTAATTCAAAAAGAAAATAACATTATTAACCAAAAACTATATCAAAACAACACGCTAATCATTCCCAATATAGGCCTCGAAGCACCAATCATTTTTCCCCAAGAACAAAACGAAGAAATTATCTTAGACGAGCTAAAAAAAGGAGTAGTTCATTTCCCTTACACTGCCAAGCCCGGTCAACCAAATAATTCAGTTTTCATCGGCCACTCCGCAAATTTTTGGTGGAATAGGGGAGACTTCAATACGATTTTTGCTAATTTAAACCAAATAAAAAAAGACGACTCCATCTTTGTCGCCTACAAAAACAAACTTTATCAATATGTAGTCACAGAAAAAATTCATATCAATGCTACTGACCTCTCTGTTCTCAATCAAAATAATCAATCTGCTATTACCATTCTAACCTGTTGGCCGCTTGGTTCAGATATCAAAAGACTAGCAATCACTGGCCTCTTGATAAAATAAAATCAAAATACTCGGCTTTCCATCAAATTAAACGGCTCAAATCAAGAAATGAGCCGTTTTGTTTTCTGCACTTCTAAGAATATTCGCAAATAACTTACAACTTAAATTTTACAACTTACAACTAATTACAACCTAACAAAAACGCCTAAGCCTCAGCCTAGGCGCTAAACAATTAAAATTATTTAGCATTTGTTATTTTATATTCATCTGACATTTTTAATTTTTAGTTTGGAATTTTTTATTTATTGTCCTTTTATAGTCCCTTGTCTTCTTCCATAATCTAAAAGGAATCTTATAATGCACCGTCTTCCCGAATTTCAAAAAATAAGCAACTTGCTTTACCTTATAGCCACCATAAATATAAGCATCTCTTAAATTAATCCACTTCCAAGTCTTTTTCTTTGGAAGCCATTTTTTTCTGGCTTTTTTATTTTTAAAATATTTCTTTTTCAATCTCCTCCTTAATTTATTAGCTAATTTTTTCTGTTCAGTCTTTGAAACTCTCTCGTCTCCATAAGGCCCCACATCAATCTTGTCATACCATCGCCAAGAAGGTCGGGGATTCATATCCAATTTTAACAATCCAAAATGATCTTCATAAATATCGTTAATAGCTCTATTCCTAATATTATAAACTAAAACATTCTTCACCCATTTTCTTCGTAAAATAACAGGAATTGCTTTTCGAAAATACTTCTTTTGCATCCAAGATGAAACCCCGGTTCCCCCGGTTGAACAACCAAATTCAGTTATCCAAATCTTATGATTAGGCTTATATTTCTTTTGTAATTTTCGCAATCGATCTAAGTCAAATTCCAAAGCATTTAAACTCTCACCTTCTTCATAATATTTTTCTCCATAATAAAGATGCACGCCCAATCCATCAAAATAATTAGCATATCTTTTATACATTCTTTTAGCAAAATGTATATTCGGCCAAGAAAGACCACCAGTAATTACCTTAGCGCTTGGATCAATTAATTTAATTACCCGATAAGCTGGCTTTAAAATACTAGCATAAGCCTTGGGATTATTAGGAGCCAAATAATCGGGAGAATCTGGTTCATTCCAAATTTCCCAAACTTTTACATCGTCTTTATATCGATTAACTACTGAAGCGACGAACTCCCGCCATTCGTTTTCATTTGGCGCTCTAAAATCACCATTGTCTTTATTGTAGGCCAACATGCCAATTACTTGAATATCTTGCTCTTTATATTTTTCAATAATCTGATCATACCTTTCAAACCAAAGTTCAGAATTATCTCCAACCAAAACCTCCATCTGAAAATGCTCTCTAGCCCATTTTGTTTCACTCTGTTTCAGCCTTCGTTCATACATCCCATCTTTTCCACCACCACCCAATACCCAATGAACATTTAAACCAACTTGATCTTTATAAGACACCGGATTAGTTTTTGCAATAGAAAAACCCGGCAAAAATGTAACTGCCAAGAAACCAATTAATATTGTATAAGTTAAGCTTTTCATTAGATATATTCTATATTAAAATAAAAGATACATTTTGTCAAGGTATTTTTTAAAAATCAACAACATTCTAGCTTTAATAAGCCAAAAATTGCCATTACTTAGTCTGTCTTGAGTTTATTTGCGATCCTCGTTAAATCGCCAACACACACATTTGACAACAAACTTACATGCTCCCCAAACGACGCCAAAGCGGCCCGATAAGCCCTAATTCCCCTGGCTGTCAACGAATAAACTTTCCGTCTTCTTTTCTTCACATCAACCTCTTCAAGCTTCACATAGCCACCATCCAACAAAGTTCGCAAAGTTGGATAAATCGTTCCAAAAGAAGGGGAACAAGTACCACAAGAACTCGATCTAACCAAAGAGACCAACCCATAACCATGACACTTTCTATCATACAAAACACCCAAAATAAAAAACTTTGTTATAGACTTTTTAAGCAAATTATCCCAATACGTCTTTGATTCTAATTTCATATCATATCGTTACGTGATATATTGTCCTCCGATATATAGTATAAATCAAAAAACGATTCTAAACAACAAAAGTTATCCACAGATCCCCTTTCATCTGACTGAAATATTTATCCGCCGATTTGTCCACCAGAGCCCTATAGAGCAAAGGAGAAAGTCCCAAACAAAGCAAGAGAACAAAAATAAAGAAAAAAGGTGATTAAAAAAGGCGAATATAGACACTCCCCCGAACTAACCAAAATTCTCACTTATTTATTTAATAGTCCCCCAAATACTCTTTTTAAGAATATTATAAATAACAGGCGAACAATTCCATCGCTTTCATCATTCAAATTTTAAAAAAAAAATGAATTAAAAAAAGTAAAATTCATAATTTAAAATTAAACCAATTTCCTATTAATTTGAAAAATAATTAATCATTATTAATAAATTAATAAATAAATTAATAAATAAATAAAAAAAATTCAAAACAGGGGAAAGGGTACAGGAAAAACACACAAAATCCTTCTAACAGTTCCCTATCACCCAAAAATTTGATATAATTATTTAATAGACACTCACCTACTCTCAAAAATAAACTTCACAAATTAGTGAAAAAATTTCTCGCAATCACTTGTCTTATCCTCTTAACTACGGCTGTCATTCTTACAGCTTATTTTGGCATTAAACCATCTTTTAAAAAAACACCTAAAATACAAAATAGCACCAGTTCATTAATCACCCATTTAAAAATTGAGCCAGAAATAATTGAAAGAGAAATAAAAATTCCAGTACTTCTCTACCATTATATCCGCAAAATCGCCCCACAACCCGACAATCGCGGCTGGAATCTTTCTGTCCCTCCCACTACCTTTCAACAACAAATGGAATATTTACAAAAAGAAAACTATAATACCATAACACCTGATGATCTCCATCAGTATTTAAAATATGGCTATCCCCTGCCCGACAATCCGATTCTTCTGACTTTTGACGACGGCTATCTAGATTTTTTTGAAGAAGTTCTTCCAGTTCTAAGAGATTACAATTTAAACGCAACTAATTTTGTAGTTACCAACTTTATCGGCCGAAAAAAATATATGGACTGGTATCATCTCCGATATCTATTAACTACTGATCATGTCTTTTTAGGTGCCCATACCCAAAATCATAAAAAATTAACTCAACTCGATCCAGAAATATTAGAACAAGAAATTGCTGTTAACAAAATGACTCTAGAAGAATGGATTGGTACTGCTATTGATTATCTCGCTTATCCATATGGTGATTATAACGACGAAGTCTTGAGCGTTATGAAGAAACATAAATTCAAAGCCGCCTTCACTACCGAATCTGACAATCTACACAGAACCAACAAGCTTCTCGAACTTCCTCGAATCAAAGTCGGCGGCGGAGACACAGTCCAGACTTTTGCTGAAAAAATAAAAACCGAAAATTAAAAAAATAACTCCGAAAACAGAATTATTTATCAGCTATTAGCTACCAGCTTTTAGCTTTTTTTATAAACAAAACTTCCAATCACCGCCGCCAATGGAATTACTATCGTCAAAGCAATTATACTAATCAAAATCCTTACTACTTCTTCAGCAATTAATCCATAATTAAAAATCTCGAAAAAACTAGGTTCTGTTTTCAAAATAATTAATAAAATTACCATGGCTGAACCCACATAAGCAAACACCAAAGTATTCATCATGCTCCCTAAAATATCTCGCCCCACATTCATGCCCGACTTCATTAATTTCTTTCTGGGTAGATCCTTTTTATGACCAACAATTTCTTTCATTGAAGAAACAATCGATACTGCCACATCCATCACCGCTCCCAGAACTCCAATAATTATTCCTCCATACAAAAAATGTAAGAAGTTTAAATCAGGATAATTGGCTTTCAAAAACATCATTGACTCT
>JAUWOX010000112.1 GCA_030611905.1 bacterium | reverse complement strand
CAACACTTATAAAATAATTTTAATTAATCCCCAAGCTGAGAAATATTTAGGAGTTAAAAAAGATCAGGTAATAGGAGTTAAAACCTTCGAAGACAAGATCAAGCAACTTCCCAATTTCAAGAAAATTATAAACAAAATTCCCCCAAACCCTCTTAAACTAAAAACAATTAAAGAAAATGTATTAATTAAAACGCCGAAGAAAAAATATCTTCAAGTCGTTACTTCTCCAGTTTATGACGATCGTAAAACTTTCTTAGGTTTTGTAAAAGTCTTGCATGATATCACCAAAGAAAAAGAAATAGACCAAATGAAATCAGAATTTGTTTCCATTGCTTCCCATCAACTCCGCAGCCCATTATCCAGTCTAAAATGGTTAATAGAAATCTTACTCAAAAAACGAATCGGTGATTTAACAGAAGAACAGTCTAAGCTTTTAGGACAAATGGATATTTCCAATGAAAGAATGATAAAAATTGTTCAAGATCTTCTAAATGTTTCTAGAATTGAAGAAGGCAAGGCCAGTCTGGAATTAAAGAAGACAGATTTAAACAAAATTATTCAAGAGACAATCAGTATTTTGAATCCTCAGGCAGAACAAAAGGGGATAGAGATAAGCTTTGAAGAAATTGATTTGCCGGAAATTAATTTAGATCCTGAAAAAATAAAAATAGCTATTCAAAATTTAATTGATAACGCTATCAAGTATTCCAAAGAAAAAAGACCAATAGAAATTAAAGAACAGATCAAAGACAATCAGCTCCTTGTTTCAATTAGAGACAATGGAATTGGCGTTCCTTCTGAAGATCAAGATAGAATTTTCACTAAATTTTACCGCAGCGAAGATGCCAAATCATTAGTGGTTCATGGTACGGGATTAGGCCTTTATATCACTAAAAAAATTATTGATGCCCATAAAGGCAAAATATGGTTTAAGTCATCAGACCAAGGAACAGCTTTTTATATTAAGTTGCCAACTAATTTAAAATAATATTCGCAATTTTCACGAAATATTCATTAGAATATTCATGCTAAACTTGTGTTTATTTACGAGTTATGGACAAATGTAAAATATTAATTATTGAAGACGAAACTGCGCTTTTGTATGCCTTAAAAGCAGAGCTTAGCCAAAATAATTTTGAAGTATTAACTGCAGTTGATGGAGAAAAAGGATTAGAGGCAATAGAGCAGGAAAAACCAAACGTCGTAATTCTAGACTTACTTCTGCCAGGCATTGATGGATTTGAGATTTTAAGAAGAACGAAAAAAAATCCAGCAACAAAAAATATCCCCATTATTGTTATAACTAATCTAGGCGACAAAGAAAGTTTTGAAAAAGGAAAAAAATTAGGAGCCGATGATTACTTAGTAAAAACAGACTACTCTCTTGAAGAAGTAATTAAAAAATTAAATAACCTAATAGAAAAATCAAAAGCATGTTAAAAAAGATCATCATAATTTTTATCTCAACTCTGTTTATTACTAGTTCGGCCCTAGCAGTAGCTTTTGAAGGTGCTGTTAAAGAAACGATTCCTCAAGAAGACGAGGAAAGAGCCAAACAAGAATTTGAAAAGATAAAAAATACAACAAAAAAAGAGCTTAAAGAAATTGAACAATACCTCAAAGATATCGAAAATACTAAAATAAATATTAGCGAAAAAAATGGTAAAAAAATCACCGAGGTTAATTCTGATGTCCTTGAGCAAGAAAATGGCGTCCCCTTATTTTATGATCACGAATATACTGAAGAACCTTTCTACTTTTATGCTGGAGAGCCCAATACATTCGAATTTAAAGACAAACTCTACAAATTTACTGGTCATCCTATTTTTAGATTTAGAATAAAAAATGCCGCTGACAATAAAGTTGACATAAGCTATCAAGGAGACAAGATTAAAGTTGAGACGCAAGGTCATTATGTTACGACAGATAGAGCAATAAAAATACAGGAGGGGGCTATGTATTCAGTTAGGGCCGAAAACATTGAAATCCCCATAAATGTCATGCCGGAAGAAGCACTGCAAAAAGTAATTGATGGTTACAAAGATTATGAAATAGTAGAAGCCAATCTTGATTTCGAAGACAGTAATCCATATTATTTTATTAAAATAAAAATTAACGGTAAGCTCCTATGGTTATTTCAGACATCATTCGATTTGACAGCTAAGATAAATGCCGAAAACGGCAAAACTGAAATTGAAAAGCCATGGTGGGAGCCATTCGTATTTTAAAAATAAAATATCAAAAATTAAAACTAAATATAAAAAACAAAGATTTTGAATTTTAGTTTGTAATTTTTATTTTTAACAATTCTAAAAAAACTCTTGACAAGTTTTTTTTTATTTTATAGTATTAATTTAGCACTCAAAAAGGGAGAGTGCTAGCACTCAAAATATAAAAGCGCTAATATGACAAAACGTCAAGAAAAAATTTTATCGGCTGTAATAAAGAAATATATACAAACTGCTGAACCGGTCGGTTCGAAGATTATTGCTGAAAAACATAGCTTTAAGTTATCCACAGCTACTATTAGAAATGAGATGAAAGAACTCGAGAATCTAGGGTATATTACGCATCCCCATACTTCAGCAGGACGCATTCCAACTGATAAGGGATATCGCTTTTTCGTTGATACTTTAATGAAAGAAAGGTCATTGAGTGTCGACGAGCAGAGACAACTCCAGACCGAATTATTAAAAACTAAAGCCAAGTATAACCGTTTAGCCAGAACAACAGCTAGGGCCTTGTCTCATTTATCTAATAACCTAGTCATTTCAGGCATCCTTGATTCAGATGAAATATGGGAAGCTGGCATGCCCAAATTATTAAAAAATCCAGAATTCCAAGACTCAGAAGAAATTTATAATATTGCCGAAGCTTTGGATTTACTTGATGAACACTTAGAAGATATTTGCTCCAAGGATAAAGATAAAAGCGTTAAAGTTTACATAGGCAAGGAAAACCCGCTTAATGTAGAGAATTGTTCCATGGTTGTTTCGCAAATAAAATATCCATCCGGACAAAAAGGATTTATCGCCATTATCGGCCCCAAGAGAATGAAATATGGCAAAAATGTTTCTTTGCTTAAGCATATCACCAAATTATTAGGCTCTGGTTTAATGGTTATACTTTTTATAAATTTCTTACCTATATAAAATGTTAAAACGCAAATCAAAAGAAATTAAAGAATTAAAGAAGAAAGCTGAAGAACATTTAGCTGGTTGGAAACGCGCTCAAGCAGATTATCAAAATCTTAAAAAACGCTTAGCGTCTGATCAAAATAATTATATTAAATCTGCCAATGAAGAGCTTCTGCTTCAAATTTTGCCAGTCCTTGATAATTTTCAGTCGGCTTATGATGCCCTTCCTAAAGAATTAACAGATAATTCCTGGGTCAAAGGAATCAAATACATTAAGGCTCAATTAGAAGATGTTTTGAAAAAAAACAATATCGAGGAAATAAAAGCCTTGAATGAAAAGTTTAATCCCGAGTTTCACGAAGCAATTAATCAGCAAAAAAATAAGAGTAAAAAAATAATGATCAAAAAAGTAAATTTAAAAGGATATTTATTAAATAATAAAGTTATTCGACCATCTAAAGTCGAAGTTAAATAATTAATTAATTTATCGCGCAATTCAAAATTAGCGAAAGATTCTAAAAATCTATTCGTAAAGAATTCGCGAAACAACAAATATGCCAAAAATTTTAGGAATCGATCTAGGAACAACAAATTCCTGCATGTCAATCGTCGAAGGAGGGGAGCCTCAAGTTTTAGAAAACAAAGAAGGCAACCGAACCACGCCTTCCATAATCGCTATTAAGTCAGATGGCGAAAGAGTTGAGGGTCAGCTTGCTAAGAGACAAGCTGTTACTAATCCAGAAAATACAATTTTTTCTGTAAAAAGACTCATCGGTCGAAAATTTGATTCAGAACAAATTCAGAATGATATGAAACTTCTTCCTTACAAAATTGTTCAATCTGGAGTCGGAATTAAAGTCAAAATGAATGGCAAAGAACAAACGCCTCAAGAGATTTCGGCTATGATTATGCAAAAACTTAAAAAGGACGCCGAGGAAAAATTAGGCGAAGAGATTTCTGAAGTCATTATTAC
>JAUWOX010000129.1 GCA_030611905.1 bacterium | reverse complement strand
ATTTTAAGACTCGTGGCTCGATCTACAAAACCCCGCCAATAATTATTATGGCGATCACCTTCTAATCGATCTTTCATTCCCTGCCAAGCCGAATCATTCAAATCAAGCTCTGCTGTTTTGTCTGGAAAAAGAATTTTAAGACTCGTGGCCTGATCTGCAAAATCCAACCAATCATTATACCGACGATTACTTTCTAATTCATCTTTCATTCCCTGCCAATCAATCTTTGAAATTTCTATTTCAGGATCGAATTTTAATTCTTCAGTTTCTTCTTGTTCCAAACTCATATCCTGCAATTTCAAATCCTCTTCTCCTTTTTTTTCGAAATGATCACGAATACCCATATTATTATCATTAACAAATACACAAAACTCCAAAACTATTATAACTATACCCCATTTTTTTAAACAAAAAAAGAGCTAAATAGCTCACTAAATTACCTAATTGCTAGATTATTTAATCCTTTCTTTTTTTAACATCGCCACATCAGTTGCCGCTTCCTTAGTCTCAACTTTAGAAACAATCGCCTCATCTCTTTTTTCTTTAACAACATTATCTCTTACAATAATCGCATCTTTTCCAATTGAAACAATATCATCAAAAGGAATAATTAACTCTCCTTTAAACAAGTCTCTCAAAAATCCCTGCGACACATAAAACCTAACCAATTTATAAGAAACATCATCAACTTCAAAATTTTTAACCATTCCCAATTTATCCCCGCTTTCAGTCACAACCTGATTGCCTTTTATTTTTACTTTTTTAGCTAACAAATCTTTCCAAATTCCAATCGCTTTTAATGGTTTGATTACTTCATCATTTTTTATCATTATCGCGTCTTTGCCAAAACTCATTACATCTTCAATTTTTATTACTGGACTCTTTTCCAAAACACCGGCCGATAAAAGCAACCCCAATATTCTCCCATTTTCAAAATTAATTATAAACTTCCTAAATTTACCGACTTCTTTTCCGTCATCTTTTACTAAAACTGGTACTCCAATTGTCTCATTATAATTAATAACCATTTTTTAAAAACAATTTATCCTTAAAAATTTTAGAGGATTAACAACTTGATTTCGGTTTTACTACTAATTTTCTATTTGGATCTTCTCCGATACTTTCAGTCTCAACTCGCTCATCTTCAGCCAAACTCATATGTACAATTCTTCTTTCATAGGCTGTCATTGGCCGCAATGATATTTCTTTATTAATTCTATTCACTTTCTCCGCTGTATCACGCGCCAAAAACTGCAAATGCTCCTCTTTTTCCTGCCGATAATTGTTAACATCAATATAAAAAGGGATCTCAGCTTCACCCTTTCTTTTTAAAAATACTTTAATTAAATGCTGAAGCGCACACAGATTGTTACCCCTCTGTCCAATCAAATGATTCGCTTCGTCTGCTTCAATATTCAAACAAACAATATCCTCTCCTTCTTTCTTATCAATTTTCACCACTGTTTTGGCTGATACTCCCATCTTCAAAACTAAATCATCCACCATGCTCTTTAAAACTTCAATTGTTTGTTCATTGATTTCTGACATATTTTAACAATTAATATTTAACAATTAATATCAAAAAGTGTTAACTACTAAATATCAATTATTAAATATTAAGATTATACTGCCACCCCCGATACCCCCGTCTTTCTCATAATAATATATTGCTGCCCTAGAGCAAACAAAGTTGTCGTTATCCAATATAATGCCAAACCGGCTGGCAAACTCATCGCAATAAAAACTGTCATCACTGGCATAAAATACATCATCTGCTTACCAATCATGCCCGCCATTCCCGGCTGCTGTTTATTTTTCTGTTTAGCAAAAATCATTCTTGACTGGAAAAATTGAAAAACACCAGCCAAAATCGCCAAAATCAAATTAGGTGTTGCCATATTAACTAAACCTAAAAACATTGGGTTAATCGACTCCGGCTGACTCACAAAAGAATATAACATATCCATACTTCCATTATTCAGCCCCTCTCGAAATACTCTATACAAAGCAAATATAATTGGCAATTGGACCAACATCGGCAAACAAGAAGCCATTGGATTAATCTTGTTCTTCTTATAAAACGCCATTAATTCCTGACTCTGTTTTTGCTTATCGTCTTTATATTTCTTTTTAATCTCGTCCATCTTGGGCTGAAGTACCTGCATTGCCTGCTGTGACTTTATTGACTTCATTGACAATGGAACCAAAATCAAACGAATCAAAACCGTCACAATAATAATTGAAACACCGACATCTCCTATTGAATTGTACAATCCAACCAATAAATTTAATAAAGGTTGGAATAAAACAGCATTATATAGTTGAATCATGATTGTAAAAACCTAAAAATCTAGAAATATAAAAATTTTTAGTTTTTTATATTTTTAAGTTTTTAGATATCTTAGGAACAACATCGCTCCCTCCCTTACTCCACGGATTGCATCTCAAAACCCGCCAAACGCCCAATAATCCACCTTTTAAAAGACCGTGTTTTTTAATCGCATCATAACCATATTCCGAACAAGTCGGCTGATACTTGCAAACCCCATAAGAAAAAAATTGTGAAAAAACACCATGATCAGGAGAAATTGTCTTCTGATAAATCCTAATTAATATTAAAAATGGAACTCTGAAAAAATACATACGCAAACATTAAATATTCAACATACTGGCCTTTTCAAGGACTCTCATAACTGCTTCCTTAATCTCATTATACTTTTTCTCCGTAATCTCTGGCCTTACTAACACAATAACATCAAACCCAGCTTTCAATTTTCCATCTTTTATCAACAATCTAAATATTTCTCTTAATCGCCTCTTTACTTTATTCCTTATTACTGCCTTTTTAGATACCTTCAATCCCACTAAAAAACCAACTCGTGTCACCCCTAATTTATTGGATAAAACCTTTATTGCCAAAAAAATATCGCTCGTAAACCGACCTTTGTTGTGAATCTTCTGAAAATCATCCTCGCCCGTCAATCTATTTTCTTTCTGCAACATAAAAATACCCAATATTTAACACTATACTGTTAGCTTTTTCCGCTTTTTAAGACGCCGCCTCTTTAAAACTCGTCTTCCGGCTTTTGAGCTCATTTTTGCTCGAAATCCATGAGTTCGCGCTCTTTTTCTCTTCTTTGGTTGATATGTTCTTTTTGGCATATCCCAACTCTATCAAAAAAAAATAATTCTGTCAAAAGGAATCAGAAATTGGATAAATTGTAGAATACAAATATTTTTGGTAAAATAAAACTAGAATCAATCAGCTTCTATGCAAAAAAAACAAAACAAAAAAATTATACCCTGCTGTCTTATAGCTTTCTCTGTCTTCTTTGTCATAATCGTTACCATTGTTCTCGCAATCTGGTTCTCTTTTAACGCCTTTCAATTACCTACCAATCAGGAATTACCAAATATTTCCCAAAAAACACGCTCATATGAAGAACCTGCCCCCCAAACCGAACAGCCTATCATTTAATATCAATGAAACGC